>NZ_CP017770.1:3084784-3393262 GCF_001857945.1 Paenibacillus crassostreae | reverse complement strand
GTGATGTAAACAGAATCGTTCCATCAAAATCAGTAAGTCCGTTGTTGAGAGCTGTAATAGATTCCAAATCCAAGTGATTCGTAGGTTCATCGAACACAAGAACATTGGCACCATTCAACATCATCTTGGCTAACATACAACGCACTTTCTCACCACCAGAAAGGACACTTGCTTTCTTCAATGCTTCTTCTCCCGCGAACAACATACGACCCAAAAATCCGCGTAAGAACGTTTCATCTTGATCTTGAGAATATTGGCGTAGCCAATCTACCAAATTCATATCCACGCCATCGAAATAACTGGAATTATCTTTCGGGAAATAAGCTTGAGTTGTCGTAATCCCCCAAGTATATTCACCTGAATCAGCAGGTTGTTCACCCATCAGAACATCAAATAGTGTCGATTTAGGCAAACCGTTTGGTCCTACTAGTGCAATCTTATCGCCTTTGTTAACTACAAAGCTTACATTATCGAGCACTTTTTCATCACCGTTCGATTTACTTATACCATCAACCGTAAGTAGTTGCTTACCTGCTTCACGTTCAGGTTTGAAATGTAAGAAAGGGTATTTCCGGCTTGATGGACGAATGTCATCCAATGTGATCTTCTCAAGCTGTTTTTTACGCGAAGTTGCTTGTTTAGATTTCGATGCATTGGCCGAGAAGCGTTGTATAAAGGCTTGTAACTCTTTCATCTTCTCTTCTTTTTTCTTATTAGAATCTCTTGACAACCGTAGGGCAAGTTGGCTAGATTCATACCAGAAATCGTAGTTACCTACATACATCTGAATCTTACCAAAATCAATATCCGCGATATGCGTACATACTTTATTCAAGAAGTGACGGTCATGGGATACCACAATAACGGTACCTTCATAATCCATCAAGAAGTTCTCTAACCAGCCAATGGATTCAAGATCCAAATGGTTAGTAGGTTCATCGAGCAATAGGTTATTCGGACGTCCGAACAACGCTTGTGCCAACAGTACGCGAACCTTCTCGTTCCCGCTAAGTTCCGTCATCTTCTTATCATGAAGTTCACGAGAAATCCCAAGACCGATTAATAGTGCCGCTGCATCTGGTTCAGCGTCCCAACCATTCAGTTCAGCAAACTCTCCTTCAAGCTCCCCTGCACGAAGGCCATCCGCTTCCGAGAACTCGGATTTGGCATATAATACATCCTTCTCCTTCATGATTTCATACAAACGAATATGTCCCATAATAACAACTTCAAGGACTTGAAATTCATCATATTCATAATGGTTCTGCTTGAGTACTGCCATGCGTTCTCCAGGTGTCATATGAACCTCACCTGAGTTCGCTTCAATTTCTCCTGATAAAATCTTCAAAAACGTTGATTTACCCGCACCATTCGCGCCAATTAGTCCGTAGCAATTGCCTGGTGTGAATTTTATAGTTGCATCTTCAAAAAGTGCGCGTTTTCCATAACGGAGTGTCACGCCGCTTGTACTAATCATGAAATAATCCATTCCTTTCAAATTTAGCTCCTCATATTATATCACAAACAAGAGACCATTTCGAAGTCCACAACCCTTTATTTTTATTCTAAAGAAAATAAGGTAAACTATCATAGACAAGGAAGGATGTGCATATGTCATGAAAATTACATTTATAGAACCAACACCAAGTCCTAATACCATGAAACTCCATTTAGATGAAACTATAGAGACGGGACTACGAAAGACATATACCCTAGACAATGAGCGTTCTGCCCCAGCATGGATTAAAGAGATGCTTCACATCCCTGGTGTAAAAAGCGTATTTCACACTACGGATTTTGCAGCGCTCGAACGAAAAGGTAACGCTGATTGGTCAGCTATCTTAGGCGAGGTACAAGAAAGGCTCGGACAAGATGGTTTGACTACAAATTGGATCGAAGCTGATCAGGATTCAGGTGAACACTATGGCGAAGCTGAAGTCCTAGTACAATATTTCCGTGGAATTCCTATGCAAATTCGGGTAAAGGCTGAAGGTCGTGAAGAACGAATCGCTCTTTCTGAGCGCTTTACTCAGGCGGTGACCGAAGTCGCGATCGCGACAATGATTAAGGAACGTAAATTATCAGATTATGGTGTCCGTTATGGTGAATTGAAGGATATAGCTCGTGAAGTCGAGCAAGAGCTTGAAGCAGCGTATCCAGCAGAACGATTACAAAAAGTCATTCAACAGGCGATAGCACACGGTAAAAGTGATGAAGAATTCATGGAGAAACGTACGGAGTTGAGCGATCAAGAGATTGAAGAAGCACTGCAGAATAGTGATTGGCGTATACGCTATGCTGCACTTGACAGCATGGTTCCATCAGAAGAACGAATTCCATTTATACATGTCGCACTTCATGATACGAAGGTACAAATTCGCCGCCTTGCTATTATTTATCTCGGTGATTTGCGTTCTCTGGAAGCAATGGAATTGTTATTCGAGGCTTTGAAGGATAAATCAGCCGCCGTACGACGCACAGCCGGAGATACATTATCCGATATTGGCGATGCTAGTGCTACTCCCGCAATGACAGAATCATTAAAGGACACAAGCAAGCTTGTCCGCTGGCGTGCTGCGCGTTTTCTATATGAAGTAGGTACCGAAGACGCACGTGAAGCGCTTGAAGCAGCTGTAGACGACTCTGAGTTCGAAGTCAGTCTACAAGCAAGAATGGCTCTTGAACGGATTGAATCTGGCGAAGAAGCTGCCGGAACGATATGGCAGCAGATGGCCAAGCGCACTCGTTCATAAGTTCAATATTTATCCATTGATCCTGAGCATTGGATTGATTATACTTAGACCTTATTCAGGTTATACCTTTTTATATTTTAAATAAAGATATCCTCATCCTTCTAAGATGAGGTAGAGGTCGCGAAGAGCGATGAGTAGATTGTGAAGAGGCGTTAGAAGCCGCTGGTTGATTCGCAATTGAAAGGCACCCTTCGCCGAAGTATACAGGCTGCTTCTTCTATTAGCCAAGTATGCTGGGTCTGTTTTCCGAATAGGGACAGAACTGTCATGGTTTCCTTCCATAGGACATCATGTTGGGCTATCTTTCATGGATTTAGGGTGCGGATCATATAATTAGACACATTTTTATGCCTTCTTTGTTAGGAGAAGCGTATATTTGTTGCTATGAGATTTTGACTATGTTGACCGCCATTTTTTTCCTGCGGTCTTTTTGATATTCTCCGCCCCTTCCATGAATAATGATTTTATTTCAAGAAGGAGTGTACTTAATGACAAAGAACCAACAAGAGACTGAAACTTCATTGAAGCCAAGTCTCAAAGCACGACATATGACTATGATTGCTCTAGGTGGGTCTATTGGAACCGGACTCTTTCTCGCTAGCGGCAGCGCTATTTCCTCATCTGGACCCGGTGGAGCCTTACTAGCTTTCGCTGCAGTAGGATTAATGGTTTACTTCCTAATGACTAGTTTAGGTGAATTAGCAACGTATCTCCCTGATTCAGGATCATTCAGCACGTATGCTTCAAGATTTGTTAGCCCTGCCTTCGGCTTCGCTGTGGGTTGGAACTTTTGGTATAACTGGGCTGTGACCATAGCTGCTGAACTAGCCGCAGCCACCGTCATTATTAAATATTGGTTTCCTGAAACTTCCTCTGGACTATGGAGCCTTTTGTTTCTATTCCTAATGTTCGGATTGAATTTCTTATCAACGAAAAGTTATGGGGAATCGGAGTATTGGTTCGCTATTATTAAAATCATTACCGTTATTGTGTTCCTTTCAGTTGGGATCTTAATGATCTTTGGAATACTTGGAGGCGAGTCCGTTGGAATGAAAAATTTCAACCTTGGCGGATCACCATTCCACGGTGGGTTCTTTGCTTTTGTTGGAGTATTTATGGCCGCTGGTTTCTCATTTCAAGGAACCGAACTTATTGGAGTTGCTGCAGGCGAGAGCGAGAATCCTCGCCAGAACGTACCACGTGCTATTCGCCAAGTATTTTGGCGTATTCTTATCTTCTATATTTTTGCTATATTTGTTATCGGAATGCTCATTCCCTATACAGATCCAAGTTTACTTAATGGTGACCTTAACAATATTGGGGTTAGTCCTTTTACACTCATCTTTGAAAGAGCGGGATTTGCCTTCGCTGCAGCGCTCATGAACGCCGTCATCCTAAGTTCCGTTCTATCGGCAGGTAACTCTGGTATGTATGCAGCCACTCGGGTTCTTTATTCCATGGCTAGAAATGGACTAGCGCCTAAATTCCTTGGCAAATTAAACCGTCGTAGTGTTCCTGTTAATGCTTTGCTTATCACAAGTGCAGTAGGTATGTTAGCGTTTCTTGCTTCCTTCTTCGGGGATGGTATCGTCTATAATTGGTTATTAAATGCTTCAGGGATGTGCGGATTTATCAACTGGCTAGCTATCGCCATCTGCCACTATCGCTTCAGAAAGTCTTTTATTGTTCAAGGACATTCTCTATCCGATCTGCCTTTTCGCGCACGATGGTTCCCGGCTGGTCCGATCTTCGCCTTTATTCTGTGTCTTATAGCCATATTCGGACAGAACCTCGGGGCTTTCACAGGTGAAACTATTGATTGGTATGGTATCGTCGTATCCTATATTAGCGTTCCTCTATTCTTAATCATATGGTTTGGCTATAGATGGGTGAAGAAAACCAAAGTCATTCCTTTGGACCAATGTGACCTAAGTACACATCAACATTAAGAATGGGCATGTTGCTCATTCAACACAGCAAAAAGCAGATCAAGGTTTATCCCTTGACCTGCTTTTTGCTGTGTATCCGTCTTTCTTCTGCACAATACCCTATCTCTTATTTCCAAGTGATATAGACTTTCAGATCACCAGTCTCTTCAAAGGGACTATGATGGTATGATATTCCCTCTATGCCTAATTTGTATAACTGTTGTAGTTCATCAATCAATTCAGCTTCATTTCCTTGGAAACGAAATAATAAAGAATGGTTACCTTTATTTATCACTGCCTTTGTCTTGGAAACTAATTGGTCTGTCGAAGATACAATCTCACTTTGCTCATAAAGGTGATATTGAAGATCATTCACTAATTTTTTATAGAATGCTGCCTTACTCCCTCCCTGTTTAGCGAGTATAGACAACGTATCCCTATATAATGTGGTTGCAGCAGGATATGGCTTGGTCCAGCTGTGATCCTTATGCATCTGCTTATCGTTACGCAAATAGTATTCTGTACCCACGACATCCTTCTGGTCAGGGACAGGGTCATCCCAAGTTGTATCCAAGTGATACCAACTACCAGACAATAGAACCAGATTCCACGCATGTAGTTGACTTGTATTGCTTCCTTCTGGAGTGGCAGTACCCTCAACAATTCTATTCTCAATACCCGCTTCTTTTAACATTTTGTACGTCAAAAGCGAGTATCCTTGGCACACTGTACTTCCCGTATTTAGCCCATCAAAAGCGGTATATTTCTGTAATGTCGTATCATATTTCAGATGAGTTACAATCCAGTCGTGGAT
This sequence comes from Paenibacillus crassostreae, assembly GCF_001857945.1. Taxonomy (NCBI): domain Bacteria; kingdom Bacillati; phylum Bacillota; class Bacilli; order Caryophanales; family Paenibacillaceae; genus Paenibacillus; species Paenibacillus crassostreae. The sequence goes on along the minus strand of NZ_CP017770.1, from coordinate 3,387,767 downwards.
AGCCTTCACTTTCTCATGATCATTCATGCTAGGAATAATAATCTCTTTCAGCACTTGATTCACTTGCTTCTCCACATAAGCTGTTTCTGCCGCTGTCTCGCGATAACTAAGCTTCACACTTACATCTGCGGTATTATGACTTCCTCGATACGAGTAGCCATAACTTGCAATCGTATAATTAATATAAGGATCGCTCTCCATCGCTTGATCCAATGCCTGTTTCAATTGCGTCTTAAGCGAATTCGTTTTCCCTTTATATACAAATTCAACATTGACTTGATGCCCATTCATTGCTGATAGTAACACCTGTTGTATATCGTTTACTGATCTCACAGTCGTAATCTTCGAGGATGCAAATGCATGTTCAAAGTCTACTGAAGGTGGAATAGCAACAGCTAACAAGGTAGCTATGATCAACGCTTTAACAAGTCGAGTACGGCCTTTTCTCATATATCCCTCGTCCTTCTATAGTTATTTCACACAAATAGTGTAACATAATTTACTTAACAAAACGTATTAAATACCATTAGCAAATACCATAATGAATTCACTGCACTCCACTATATTTATGCATCTTGCCGTTATATATGCTTCATCGAATAAACCCTTCATAGATTACTCTTTTTATTACAACATAAAAAAGCCATTCCTCATCTTAATAGAGAGAAAATGGCGATATCTAGCTGTTTATTTACTTATTTCTGCATCTAGATTATTTACTTACGAAATGCAGCTAACTTATCATTCAACTCACGAGTTTGTCCATAAACATCTTGATACACACTGAACAGGTTCTCGTATACAGCCACTGCTTCAGGATTTGGTACATAAGATTTGGCAGTTCGTAAGAAGTGTGATGCACATTCTTGTAAAGATGGGAACCAACCACTTCCATAAGCAGCAAGCATGGCTGCCCCCATAGCTGGTCCCTGTTCACTTTCCAACTTCAGAATCGTAGCATTAAAGATGTCAGCTTGCATTTGTAACCAATTTTCGTTCTTAGTTCCCCCACCAATGGAGATTACTTCAGTAATCGTCTTACCTGAATTACGTAGGATATCAATAGATTCTTTCAAAGAGAATGTGATTCCCTCCATCACTGCCCGTGCGAAATGGGTACGATCATGTCCTGCATCCATCCCAATAAAGCTACCTCGGATGTTAGCATCAGGATGTGGTGTACGTTCGCCGACAATATATGGCGTGAAGAGCAATCCACCACTACCCGCTGGAATACTGTCGATTCCTTCAAGCATTTGATCGAATGTAAGATCAGCTGCGAATGTTTCCTTAAACCACTGCAAACTATAACCCGCAGCCAAAGTAACTCCCATAATATAATAAGCATCTTTCTCGCCATGATTAAAGAAGTGCACTTTCCCTTCGAAATCTAAATCCTTACGTTCTTCATATGACAGAATGACGCCAGATGTACCAATACTGCACATCGTTTGGCCTTCACTTAGAATTCCTGCTCCAATAGCACCGCAAGCGTTATCTGCTCCACCAGCAAATACCTTAGTGGATGATAGCAATCCCGACTTCTCTGCAATTTCTGGAAGTAAGATTCCTACTTGATCAAAGGAATCAACTAGACGTGGACAAATGGATAGTGGTAGATCGAAAGCAGTCGCGATTCTATCACTCCACTCTTTACCAGCTACATCAAGTAACAAGGTTCCGGCCGCATCAGAATAATCCATTGCATAGTCACCCGTTAAACGGAAACGTACATAATCCTTAGGCAATAGGAACAATGCTGCTTGCTTAAGAATTTCCGGTTCATGTTCTTGTACCCATAGAATCTTTGGTAAAGTGAATCCTTCCAACGCCCGATTGCGAGCAATCTTCAGAAGATCAGCACCTAATACTTTCTCAATCTTACGACATTGCGGGGTTGTACGTGTATCATTCCATAAAATCGCATTGCGAAGCACCTTGCCAGCATCATCAACCAATACTAAGCCGTGCATCTGACCTGAGAAACTAACTCCTTCTACTTCTGAAGGTTTTACACCTGAATCCTTCATCATTCTGTTTAGGGAGATTAATGTCTTCTCTACCCATGCTTCTGGATCTTGTTCACTATAACCTGGCTTCGGTTGAAGTAGTGGATACGCTTCCGATACTTCATATACTACTTGGCCATCCTTATCTACAAGTACCGTTTTCACAGCACTTGTGCCTAGATCGATACCAATAACATAACTCATAATACCCCTCCTATACTTACTTTATTAATTTTTTTACAAAAGAAGACCGCCGCCTTCCCGTGGGAAAGGAGCGGCGGTCCTAAAAGCTAGTACGCTACCGTACTAATTATTAAGCGTAGATATATTGATTCAAAGTTGCTTTCAGTTGCTCTTGGCGTCCTGAAATATTCTTACGTGGGTTTTCATTGTTAAGAGCATATTCAGCAAGTGATGATAAAGTAGCTTTACCAGATACCACATCTGCTCCAATACCTTCACTGAAACTACTGTAACGAGTTTCGATAAAGCTATCGAATACGCGATCTTCGATCAATTTAGCAGCTACTCTCAAACCTTTAGCATAAGTGTCCATGCCTGCAATGTGAGACAAGAACAAATCTTCTGGTTCGAAGGAAGCACGACGGACCTTAGCATCAAAGTTTACTCCACCACGGCCAATTCCGCCGTTCTTAAGAACTTCATACATTGTAAGTGTTGCATCATAGATATCAGTTGGGAATTCATCAGTATCCCATCCAAGAAGCATATCTCCTTGGTTAGCATCCAATGATCCAAGCATACCGTTAGTACGAGCTACACGAATTTCATGATCAAACGTATGTCCAGCTAATGTTGCATGGTTAGCTTCAAGATTCAATTTGAAATGTTTATCCAAACCGTATTTTTGCAAGAATGCAATTGTAGTAGCTGCATCATAGTCATATTGGTGTTTTGTAGGTTCTTTTGGTTTAGGCTCGATTAAGAATTGAGCATCAAATCCAATTTCCTTCGCGTAATCAACAGCCATTTGGAACATACGAGCTAAGTTATCTTGTTCCAATTGCATATCTGTATTAAGAAGTGTTTCGTATCCTTCACGGCCGCCCCAGAACACATAGTTCTCAGCGCCAAGACGTTTACCAACTTCAAGACCCTTCTTAATTTGTGCTGCTGCATGTGCATAAACATCAGCGTTATTCGTTGAAGCTGCACCATGCATGTAACGAGGATTTGTGAACATATTCGCTGTGTTCCAAAGCAATTTCTTGCCTGTTGCTTTCATTTGATCTTCAATCAATCCAACAATAACATCAATGTTACTTTGGAATTCACGGAGATTATTTCCTTCTGGAGCGATATCAATATCGTGGAAACAGAAGAATGGAAGACTCATTTTATCCATAAATTCAAATCCAGCTTCAACACGAGCTTTGGCAAGATCAAGACCAGTATATTTATCCCATGGACGAACAGCTGTCTCAGCTCCGAATGGATCTGAACCTCCCGCAACTAATGTATGCCAATAAGCCATACCGAAACGGAAATGCTCTTCCATTGTTTTACCAGCAATTACTTCGCTTGGGTTATAATTTTTAAATGCAAAAGGGTTTTTTGAATCGTTACCTTCGTACGCAATTTTTCCAATTTGATCAAAATAGGCCATGTTATAATGTCCTCCTCATATTTATAAAGTAATCGCTATCACAATGATCTTATCATATCTGTTATACTTTGTCTATTGGATAAACAAAGTGTTTTATTCTATACTGTTTCTTACAAAGGATGTGTACAATTCTTATGAAAATCACCGGTGATCAAGCGCTGGTTAAAAAAATTAACAAGTCTATCGTTCTAGATACGATCCGTCGTCACGGTCCACTATCTCGCATACAAGTCTCTGAGAAGACAGGTCTTAATAAAGCTACAGTATCCAACCTTGTCCTTGAATTGTTGGCAAATTACCTAGTTGAGGAAATTGGCCCAGGTGAATCTAGTGGGGGCCGGAAGCCAACAATGCTTCTCTTTCATCGAAGTGCGGGGCATGCCATTGGGCTGGAACTGAGCGTAACCCATTTAACAGGTATTCTTACGGATCTTGAGGATAACATCGTCGCAGAATACAGCACAAGATTAACCCAACGTGACTTCCCTTCTGTCCTAGATGAGATGCATCAAGCTATACGTTCTCTTATGCAGAAGGCGCCCTCCTCTCCACATGGTGTAGTTGGCATCGGTGTTGGTGTACCTGGCATGGTCGATGATAGTGGTACGATCCTTTTTGCCCCCAACTTGGGTTGGGAGAAGATTCCCTTAAAGGATATCCTAGAGGATGCCTTTAGTATCCCAGTAACCATTGATAATGAGGCAAATGCAGGTGCTGAAGGAGAACTCCATTATGGTGCCGGAATTGATGTCCATCATCTCATTTACATTAGCGCTGGAATGGGAATTGGATCTGGTATTATTGTCGATGGTCAACTTTACAAAGGGGCACGCGGATACGCTGGAGAGACAGGACATATGACCATTGAAGCCAATGGTAGTAAATGCTCCTGTGGTAATCAAGGATGTTGGGAGTTATATGCCTCCGAGATCACCTACGGTGATCTATCGAAAGATTTACCTGCCCATACAACTCAAGAGCTTATTCCACATGCCTTACAACATGATCCAGCAATCCTTGGCCTCTTTAATACTATTGGACATTATCTTGGTATTGGAATCACCAACATTATTAATAGCTTCAATCCAGAACTTATTATTATTGGTGGACCCCTTGCTGAAGCTAAGGAATGGCTAGAATCTCCATTGCAATCTGTTGTAGCCCAACGAACCTTACCTTATCATCGAAGCCAGTTGCAGGTTCAATTCTCAGCACTTGGTAGTCATTCAACTATGCTAGGCGCTTCATATGCTGCTGTATCTCAATTTTTAGGGCGTGTTCGAGTTTCATTGTAAAATTTTTAGATTTTTTTTGATTTCGTCGCATTTTCGCCTTTTTTAGGTCTGCCATTCTACGTAGGTTTCGCTATAATGGAACTATCCAATGTGATTTAAATCATATCATTATAGAAAAGAGTAGATGTCTCTTGACCTACGTTGATACTTCCGATATCTCGGCGCAGATGTTTATCACAGTATTGTTATTTTTACTCGTCATCGCTCCTTTGTTTAGCCTTGCTATCTTGCGTTTTTTTCAATCTAAACATAAATCTGGACTTCTTCTCATCTTAGCAGCTATTATCACCTATGTAATATTCCAAATTAGTATGTTAATATTCTTCTAACGTAGGTTCATAGCCAAAAAAGCTTCACTCTCCGCATGTTGGAAGGTGAAGCTTTTTTGTATAAATTGATAACCCACATCTTGTACCTATCGAGTGAATATCATCTCATTTGATAGGTCTTTATTTCAGATTCTCGATATATTTCTCGCAATCCATAGCTGCCATACAACCACTTCCTGCAGCAGTAATCGCTTGTCTGTATTTTGTATCCTGAACATCACCACAAGCAAATACACCTGGGATATTCGTTTCAGATGTTCCTGGTTTAACCACAATATATCCATTGTCATCTGTAGTGATACTGCCACCTAGAAATGCTGTATTCGGATGATGCCCAATCGCTACAAACACCCCACTTGCTTCGAGTAATTCCTCTTGGCCTGTTTGATTATTTAGCACTTTAAGAGCATTAACTCCTCGATCTCCCGCAATTACTTCAAGCGGAGTACGATTAAGTGACCATTCCACTTTACTGTTCTCGCGAACACGATCTTGCATAATTTTCGATGCACGTAATTCCTCGCGGCGGTTCACTATCGTTACTTTTGAAGCAAATCTAGTAAGGAAGTTCGCTTCTTCAAGAGCTGAGTCCCCACCACCAATAACCACGATATCTTTACCACGAAAGAAGAATCCGTCACAGGTTGCACATGTACTTACCCCACGACCAATATTATCTTGTTCCCCTGGAATACCCAAGTATTTAGCAGTAGCTCCGGTAGATAGAATAAGTGTTTCTGTAACTAGCTCACCAATTCCTTCTACATTCAGTTTGAATGGACGCTCATTCAGTTCCACACTATTTACCCAACCTGTACGGAATTCCGCACCGAAGCGTTCAGCTTGCTTACGCATATTATCCATTAATTCAGGACCCATTATTCCATCAGGGAATCCTGGGAAATTTTCGATTTCAGTTGTGGTTGTTAATTGTCCTCCTGGTTGAGGCCCTTCAATAATTAATGGCTTCATATTAGCACGTGCCAAATAAATCGCAGCAGTTAACCCTGCCGGTCCAGTTCCTACAATAATTGATTTGTACATGTAATTCTCCCCCTAACACAAATATATAAATAAATTTTATTAATTATAATAATTATAATCTGTAATCATTATGATTTAATACATTCTATTTGTCAACAAAATGATTACAGATTCATCATACATTACTTTAGCAGGCGTAATCCGTTTAATATAACTAGAATAGTGCTTCCTTCATGTCCTACCACACCAAATGGAAGAGCAATATCTGCAAAGAAATTACTAATGATTAGCATCAAGATAACAGTAATTGCAAATATCATATTCTGCTTGATCACTCTTTGAGCGCGTTGTGCTAGCTTGATAGTACTCGCTATCTCCTCAATGTTATCATTCATCAGAACAACATCAGCAACTTCTAACGCAGTACCACTGCCATTCATACCCATACCGATTCCAACCGTTGCAGTAGCTAATGCAGGTGCATCATTCACCCCATCACCAACCATAACCACATGCCCATGTTGCTCTCTCAATTGTTTGATGTAATACAATTTATCTTCTGGTTGCAAATCAGCAAAAACCCAATCGACATCAAGCTGTCTACCAATTACTTGAGCTGTATCTTCGTGATCTCCGGTTAGTATTGCAACTTTAATACCTAAATCTTGCAAAGACTTCACAGCTTGTGCTGCCTGTGGACGAATGATATCCTGGAAGGCAATCAAACCTACAATGTTGTTATTGTTCATAATCACTGAAACCGTCTTCCCCTGCTTCATTAAGCTTTCTCTTGTTTCCAACCAAAATGGTTCAACCATATACGTATCAAGTATGTTACTCTTCCCAATCTCCCACAACATTCCATCTACCTTAGCTGACATTCCCCATCCTGTAACAGATTGAACGGATTCGACCTCTTTGAATACAAGTCCTTCAACCTCTTCTTTAGCTTTGTGTACAATAGCCTTGGCTAATGGATGCTCAGATAACTGTTCTATCGAAGCACATATCGTAAGCAACTCATAGCTATCCACATGCTCATTAACGATGAAATCCGTTACTTGAGGTGTACCGAGTGTAAGAGTCCCTGTCTTATCAAATGCTACAACTGACGTCAATGCCAAGTTCTCCACATGAGATCCACCTTTGAAAAGAATTCCTCTTCGAGCTCGATTCGAAATTGCCGACAGCATGACTGGCATAATCGATGAGACTAGCGCACATGGCGAAGCAACAACTAGAAACACCATCCCTTTATAAAAGGATTCACCCCAAGTCCAACCGAATAGGATGGGTAAAAGAATAATAATAGCTAATGTAGCTACAGCGACAATCCGAGCATAGATCGATTCAAAACGTTTGATGAAACGTTGGGAATTCGGAACTTCACTTTCCGCTTCTTCAACTAATTTAATTATCTTTGCAAATACCGTGGACTCTGCTGTTTTTGTAACCTCAACATAGAGTACACCATCCCCATTAACCGTACCCGCAAAAACTTCATCTCCTGGAGTTTTATCCATTGGAATGGATTCACCTGTTATCGATGCTTGATTAACAGCAGAGTTACCACGTTGCACACAACCATCCGCAGAAATCAATTCACCTGGCTTAACGAGAAATAAATTCCCGATTTGAAGTTGGTCAATCTTTACTTCTACCATATCTCCATTCTCAATCCGAAGTGCAGTCTCTGGCTTAAGGGCCATTAATGAAGAAATATCTTTCTTACTGCGATCCATCGTATAACTCTCTAGCGCTCCACTCAATGCAAAAATAAATATGAGTAGCGCACCCTCGTTCCAATAACCAATAGAAGCCGCACCCAAGGCTGCAGCGATCATAAGTAAATTCACATCAAGATCACGTTCTTGAATCAACGTTTTGATTCCTTCCTTAGCCGTGATCCATCCACCCAATGCATAGGCAATAACATATAATATAATCGATAAGTATTCATTCGAATGTCCTACTGACCATGCTATCAGTGTCATTGACCCACTTCCGATAGCAGCGAGAACTTCATTATTACGTAGTAAGTTCCGTAAATCCAACTTTCTCTTCTTATTGGGATTAGGTGCATTCGATGTATTAAATCTCATTCTTGATGATGCTCTTTGTGTGTTCTCCATAACCATTCAACCTCCTATTGATAATGAATCGCATTATTACCACCCTAAAAATGACAGAAGCTGCCCCGGATAATCCGGAGCAGCTTTCAAATGATAATGATAATCATTTCTTGTACGTATACAATTATTTTTACCTAATACAACTTTATATTTTATATAATACCTCTCACACAATTCCATGTAAATAGCCATAACTATATTTAGACAAAAAAAACCGTAATATATATGCGGTCCCAAAACATCTAGATTCTTATATGTCAAAAAAGGACATTCCTTAGCCTTTACACTAAGGGATGTCCTTTTCTTTATAATAAATTATTCAACTCATTTATTTATTTTGACTTGCTTGAATCGCTTGTTCCAAATCATGTAGGATATCACGAATATTCTCTGTGCCGACAGACAATCGAATCATTTCTGGTCTAACACCTGCTGATAATTGTTTTTCTTCAGATAATTGTGCGTGCGTTGTGCTAGCAGGATGAATGATCAATGACTTCGAGTCACCAACATTCGCCAAATGAGAGAACAACTTCACACTCTCAATCAATTTTCGTCCTGCATCTGTGCCACCCTTAATTCCAAAAGTCAGAATTGCACCTTGACCGTTAGGTAAATATTTCTGAGCTAAATCATATGAAGGATGACTCGGAAGACCTGCATAACTAACCCATTCTACATTTTCATGATTCTCAAGATATTGAGCCACCTTAAGGGTGTTCTCACTATGGCGTTCCATCCGTAGATGTAGCGTCTCTAGACCCTGTAAAAGCATCCAAGAGTTGAATGGTGATATCGATGAACCCATATCTCTTAACAATTGAACTCGAGCTTTAATGATATACGCAATAGGTCCAACGGCTTCAGTATAGACTACGCCATTGTAGCTTGGATCCGGTTCTGTAAGACCAGGAAATCTTCCACTAGCTTTCCAATCGAACTTACCTCCGTCAACAATAACACCACCTATGGAAGTACCATGACCTCCAATGAACTTTGTTGCTGAGTGAACAACAATATCAGCACCATGTTCGATGGGACGAAGTAAGTAGGGACTTGGAAACGTATTATCTACAATAAGAGGTATACCATGTTCGTGAGCAATGTTCGCTACCGCTTCTACATCAAGAATGCTTCCTTGAGGATTACCAATCGTCTCCGCATAAAGAGCCTTCGTCTTATCCGTAATCGCTGCACGGAAATTCTCAGGATTATTTGAATCTACGAAATGCACCTTGATCCCTAACTTCGCTAGTGTATTAGCAAACAGATTATATGTTCCTCCATATAGACTGGACGAAGATACAATTTCATCTCCGGCACCTGCGATATTAAGAATCGAGAATGTGATGGCAGCTTGTCCGGAAGCAGTTGCTAGTGCACCTGCTCCTCCTTCGAGGGCTGCAATACGTTGCTCGAAAACATCAGTGGTAGGGTTCATGATCCGCGTGTAGATATTACCAAACTCCTTAAGTGCGAACAAGTTAGCTGCATGTTCACTATCTTGAAACCCATAAGAAGTTGTCTGATAAAGTGGAACAGCTCGTGACAGTGTAGTAGGATCAATCTCCTGACCTGCATGAACAGCCAAGGTCTCAAACGATAAACGTTGTTCTTCGGACATGGTAAAGCCTCCCTTATCAATTATAAATATGATGATATTATGCATGTACTATTCATATCTTCTCATAAATATTTACATTTGGAAAGATCGACTCACACTGTTCCATATTTCTCTTAAATAAGTAGAAGCTTGAGTTGACTGTTCAGCAGTAACCCCTTCAAGAGAAATATCAATATGAGGAGTATACGTTTGTAACAGTTCAAAGAATAATGGATAATCCAATATCCCCTTCCCTGGAACAGGGTTACCCTTGACTTGATCAGCAGAGAACGCAACATCTTTACTATGAATCATGATCATCCTTGAATATAAGTCTTGAAATATCCCATGTAAGAAGCTCGCCTGATCTTCCACATGTTCGATCTTCATCATATTACAAGGATCAAATAATAAACCTAGATTTGATGACGGTATCTCCTCGAACAAACGGAGCGTATGCTCTTTCGAATGCACCGTATGCACTGATACTGGTTCAACAGCAATATGAACGCCCCACTTCTCTGCTTCCTCTGTCAGTTCCTCCATACTCTCACGGAAGATCTTCCATCCCATTTCTTCGAAACGATCCGGAAATGTTGATTGATAGGTATTCAAATTTCCAGTCTCTGTGGCGACCATACTGCACCCGAAGTCACGAGCATAGCGAAGATGCTCCTTAAACCGGTTCAAGTCCATTCGGCGTTGTTCCTTATTAGGGTTCACAGGATCAATATAGCATCCCAAAACTGCAATCCTAACACCTTGCTGATCGAACGCTTCTCCTATTGTATTAGCTAAGCCAGGACTCAACTTTCCATATGTGGAATCAATATCAGAGAGTGCTTTAGATAATGCTAGCTGAACATATGAGAACCCATGAGTAGCAACAGATTTCGCTAAATCTGCATAAGGCTGTTTACCAAATATATGAGCAAGAATTCCCAATTGCATCATTCTATCCCCCTGCTACAACTATTATCGTGCCATCCATCCACCGTCTACGCAAACGACGTGACCATTCAAATAATCCGATGCTTCAGATGCAAGAAATACAGCAGGACCCTTCAGATCAGCGGGCGTTCCCCAGCGTGATGCAGGAATACGAGCTAGAATATCCTTAGAGCGACCTTCATCAGCGCGGAGGGCTGATGTATTGTCTGTCGCCATGTAGCCTGGAGCAATCGCATTGATCTGAATACCTTTAGATGCCCATTCATTTGCGAATGATTTCGTAATTCCTGCTACCGCATGTTTACTCGCAGTATATCCTGGAACATTAATTCCACCCTGATAGGATAGCATTGAAGCTACATTAATAATTTTGCCACTACCACGTTCGATCATATGCTTACCTGCTAACTGACAAAGAAAGAATACAGTATTCAAGTTAAGATTGATCACATCATGCCAATCTTTCGCTGGGTGATCAACTGCTGGTACCCGACGTATAATTCCCGCATTATTAACTAGAATATCTACTCTACCAAAGAACCCAAGCGCCTCATTAAATACATGTTCTAATACCGTTTCATCACTTAGATCGGCCTTGATCTGACGTGCTTTACGTCCTAGGTTTTCTACAGCTTTTACCGTTTCATCACTATCTGTATAAGAGATAGATACAATATCTGCCCCAGCCTCTGCGAATCCAATAGCCATTCCTTGACCAAGACCACTCCCGCCCCCAGTAACCACAGCAACTTTACCTGTTAAATCGAATAATCCCATGATTTATTCCTCCAAAGATTTATAGTCTAAAGTAATACCAGATTCACTAAATCTCTTGGCCATTTGTTCAGGAAGTCCACTGTCCGTAATAATGACATCCATTTCAGCGCATGTAGCGAAGGTCCTAAGTGCAAATTGGCCAAATTTAATATGATCAACGACACCATATACTTGTTGCGCCGTTTGAATGAATGCTTTTTTTAGAGGAACTAAATCCCCCGTGTAAATCGACAATCCAAACTCAGGATGTATAGCCGTAGCCGAAATAAATGCTTTGTGAATATTCAACTCGGAAATCATACGCGGAGCATCCTCATTCACTAATACGTTACGCACACGTGATCCACCAGGAACGACTAGCATAATCTGGTCCTTCCTGGTCAATTCATTAATGATGAATAGATCATTGGTAATGACCGTCAAGGGTTGATTGTCCAACCGTTTAGCAATTTCCAGTGTCGTGCTACCACCATCCAGCGCAATAATATCACCCTGTTCAATGTACTGTAGTGCATGTTGTGCAATTTGAACTTTCTCTTGACTATGCTTTTCTGTAACACCTTTACTAGTTAGAATTCCAAATTGATCATTTTGTGCTAATATTGCTCCACCATGGACTCTTGTTAGGAGTCCCATACTTTCTAGCTTATCGAGATCCTCACGTACAGTTTTACCTGTCACCTGTAACATCTCACTCAATTCTACAACCGTAACTTCCTGCCCCGAAATTAAGGCCTCCATAATTTTTTCATGTCGTTTTAAGGGACTCATAGCGTTTCATCGCTTTCTATAATAAATTAACGCAGATCTTGCATAGCTACCGCATCCATATCATTAAATGTCTGGTTCTCACCAGCCATTCCCCAAATAAATGTATAGTTACTTGTTCCTACACCACTGTGGATAGACCAGCTTGGTGAGATAATAGCCTGCTCATTTCGAACAACCAAGTGCCGCGTTTCATCCGGTTGGCCCATCATATGAAATACTACTCCATCCTCTGGAAGATTGAAATATAAGTATATTTCCGAACGGCGATTATGCGTATGACTTGGCATAGTGTTCCACATATTCCCTGGATCGAGTTCTGTCATACCCATGACAAGCTGGCAACTTTGAATTCCATCTTGATGAATATACTTGTAAATAGTCCGTTCATTAGAAGAAGCAATACTGCCCAAATGATTCGGAGTAGCTTCTGCCTGCGTTGATTTCTTCGTTGGATATGACTTATGTGCTGGAGATGAGTTGAAATAGAAACGAGCAGGTTGTGAACCCCCATTTTTCTTGAACACAACTTCCTTTACGCCAAGTCCAATGTATAGACATTCTTTCGCATCCACCTCATAATCCATACCATCAACAATCACAACACCTTTACTTCCTACATTAATAATGCCAATCTCGCGACGTTCTAGGAAATAATCTGTTCCAATATCCTTAAGATTCACCTCAAGCTTTATATCCTTCGTGACAGGTACTGCTGATCCTACAATAAAACGATCCACATGAGTGTAAACGGTCACAAGTTCATCAGTAGCAAATAAAGAATCAATCAGGAACTCCTCACGTAAACGTTCTGTATTGAACACCTTTACATCGTTGGGATGTGATACATAGCGATTTTCCATAGTTATTAAATCCTCTCTTTTAACTCGTATTTTTAATTATAGTTCATATGGGTTCATTATAGTTCATTTAGTAACTTTTGTGTATCATTTTTATCACAATAATTAAAACAGCAAAGTCATATATACAGAATGATTATATTTGAGTTGATTATGTTATATACAAGAAATGACCCTCTACGAAAGAGGGTCATTTCTTGTATATAACTTTTATTTTTTTTAAGATAGTGCAGCTGTTATCGAGTGTAGCTTTGATTAATAACTGCTATTGGACTGTTCCCCTTTAGCGATAGCGACTCCACCACTTGTACCAATACGAGATGCACCAGCCTCAACCATGACTTTCGCATCTTCTGCACTACGTACACCACCTGAAGCCTTAACACCTATATTAGGACCCACTGTTGCACGCATCAATGAAATGTCTTCTTTCGTTGCACCTCCAGTAGAGAATCCTGTAGATGTTTTAACAAAATCAGCACCCGCTTCGACAGCTAGTTTGCAAGCACGTACCTTTTCTTCATCTGTTAGTAAGCACGTCTCGATGATCACCTTGGTGAGCGCTTTTCCACTAGCTGCTTGAACGACAGCTGCGATATCTCTTAATACTAAAGCGTCATCCTGTCCCTTTAAAGCACCAATATTGATCACCATATCTACTTCACCTGCACCGTTCGCAATCGCATTCTCCACTTCAAATGCTTTAACTTCAGGTGTAGACGCCCCAAGTGGAAATCCAATAACTGTACATACTTTCACTTCTGGTGTATCCTTCAAAACTTCGTGAGCTACTGCCACCCATGCTGGATTCACACATACTGATGCAAATCCATGAATTTTAGCTTCTTCAGCTAATTTTTGAATATCTTCTTTCTTTGCATCCGCCTTAAGTAGCGTATGATCAATAATACGGGATATAGATTGTTCTGACATAAATATTACCTCCTAAGTTTCACTACATTAATTTTGTGCCATTAACTTGATCTTTTCTCCTCTAGTTGTATCAAGTTGTAATGTGAATTGTTCTGTTAAGGAATCCCATTTCCCAATAGCTGTTCCATCCTCTAGCACTAGTGGAGTATTAGTGCGAAGATTACATTGTTCACCTAGTTCAGATATGATACAAACGGTTACTGGCTTAGCTTTCTCCCATTCCATATCAATGATGAACCCACCTCGAGCTTTAACACCTTTAATATAACCAGTTTTGCTCCACTCACTAGGAAGCGCAGGCAGTAGATGAATCTCATTCAGATGACTTTGAAGTAACATCTCGATGATTCCCGCAGCTCCCCCAAAATTACCATCAATTTGGAATGGTGGATGGTCATCAAATAAATTCGGATGTGTAGATCGAGCCAATAAAGTGTGAACAAATTGGTATGCCGATTCCCCATCTAACAAACGTGCATAGAGATTAATTAACCAAGCACAGCTCCAACCTGTATGCCCACCACCATTAGTAATACGACGCTTAAGAGAAGTTGAGGCTGCTTGAATTAGTTCAGGTGTCTCAAATCGATTAATTTCATGACCTGGATACACACCATATAAATGTGATACATGTCGATGTCCTGGTTCACTCTCTTCGAAATCACGGAACCATTCTTGAAGTTGTCCATGTTCACCAATCTTGAATGGATATAGCCGTTCATAGGCTGCTGAGATTTCCATACCGAAATCTCCATCTAGTCCGAGTATAGAAATGGCTTCAAGACAGTTTGTAAACAACTCACGTATTAATGTCATATCCATCGTGCTTGCCATGGAGACACTACATGGCTCACCTTCAGGTGTTAGAAATTTATTCTCTGGTGAAGTAGATGGATTCGTAACGAGATAACCCTCAGGACCTTCTACCAACCAATCCAAACAGAATCGAGCTGCACCCATCATTACCGGATAAGCTTTATTCTTCAGAAATTCGTTATCACCTGTAAATAGATAATGCTCCCATAGATGTGATGTCAACCAAACTCCGCCCATTGGCCAGAAAGCCCAACTTGCATCACCGCCAGAGGGGGTAGATTGACCCCAAATATCTACATTATGATGTGCAGCCCATCCGCGAGCCTGATAATTCACATTCGCTGTGCGACGCCCAGTGGTAGAAAGATTCTCAATTAAATCGAATAGTGGTTCATGACACTCACTAAGATTACCAATTTCAGCTAACCAATAGTTCATTTCCGTATTAATATTAGTTGTATACTCACTGCCCCAAGGTGGCTCCATGGAGTTATTCCATATCCCTTGTAAGTTAGCGGCCTGTGTACCTGGACGAGAACTAGCCATAAGTAGATAACGTCCATATTGGAAATACAACGCTTCAAGTTCAGAATCCTGTTCTCCATCTTGATAAGCCTTCAAACGAACATCCGTTGGAAGTATACTATTCGTGCTAGAACCTAAATGCAGATCAACACGTCCGAACAATTCTGTATGATCCTTCACATGGCGATCATAACATGCCCTTTCACCAATGCGTATGGCTTGTCTTAATACGTTTGAACAGACCTCATCGATATCTTTGCCAGTTGAACCAGGCATTACATCGAATTTCTCGAATTCACTTACTGCTGTCATATAGAATGTTACAGACTCTGCATCATGAACATGTAATACATTATTCGTTAAACTCAATGTTCCACCTTGGGCAACAGCTTTTATATGTAACTCAAACCCTACACCCAGACCTTCTTCAAATAAGATAGACTGCGGATGATCTCTGAAATAATTCGATTCAATATGGCTTGGACAACGCCCTTTAAGCACAACGGTCTGATCTTCCTTCACCGAAATTCGAGGTTGATGTGGACTTTCTAGCATTGCTTTCACATTAATTTTTGCAGATCCTTTAGCACTCAGAGTGACGACCATGACCTGATCTACAGCACTAATGAACGACTCTCTTATATACCTGGTATCCCCACTTTGGAATGACGTATGCGAAATACCCGTACTAAGATCTAACTCACGTCGATAGTCCTGAACATCTACTAGACCCTCTTGCTCCATAATCAGATGTCCCATCGGTTGATAAGCTTCAGAATCTTTACCTAACATATGTGTATTAATCAAGTTCTCTGCTTCTTTATACTTACCCTCATTAATCAATGCTCTCGATTTGTTCAAATAACGTAAGCTATTGTATTGTACACTATCTCGTGGAAAACCAGACCAAAGTGTATCTTCATTTAATTGAAATTCTTCTTTTACAATTCCACCATATACCATAGCACCCATACGTCCATTACCTAGCGGAAGTGCCTCTTCCCACTTTGAAGCTGGCTTTAGATAAGACATTACCCAGCTTTTCTTCCTATCTGCTGTCATAGATTTCACTCCTAACTATTCTGCTCTCATACAAAAATTAATTATATCATTAAGCACCTTCATCGACCACAAAATAGAAACAGGCAGCTAAAGGAACATCATCCTCTAAACTGCCTGTTTATCTTAAAATATAAAAAAGTATAAGTTTCACTTGAATCAATTTCATAATCACCGATGCATCTAAATCGAGTTGCGTAATTATGAAATTGATTCTTCATACTCTATACCTTATATTTCGGCGGAGACGGATACCCTAAAGTGATACGAAGTATCGCTAACATCGAAAGGATAATCTCCTTTATAAGGACGGCGTAGCCATTTCAGCTTATTTATTCATTTCTCGATACTAGTGGTTTTATTGACCCGTCCATAATTTCACTCTATCTTGAACATACTCAGTGTATTTTTGTTCCATCTGAACGGCTCCAACTTTATCAAGTTCTGCTAACATACCATCGAAAATTTCATCGAACTTTTCAGGTTTTGCAAGAATCGCTTCTGGAATACGTTTACGAATAATATCTTGTGTTTTTTGATAGGCTACAGTGTATTCTGGGTCACTTGGAGCCGGCATATTATAAGCTGCTCCCCACACTTTTACTGGGAATTCATCTTCACCTGGGAATAAGTCCTTCCAAGTTGTTGCGTTATAAGCTGCTAACGATTCCTTCTCAGCATCAGAGTAACCGGCAACAATCTGTTCAGGGAAGTTGGTTGTATAATAGTTATCAGTTGAATCCTTTACGCCATCTCCATATTTCCCACTAATTATCCCATACAGCCCAATCCCACTTTCTTTAGTGAAAGGAATATTGTCATTCATCTTTCTATCCTGAATTTCTGCAGGGATAACACGAATACCGTCCTCAATCGTGTAGTGCTTCCCTTCTAATCCCCAGTTTCTCAGAACTTGACCTTCCTCTGAAGCCATCCAGTCTAAGAATTTAATAGCTCTAACTGGATCTTTACAAGACGTTGTGATACCAAGACCGTATCCATCAAACCCTGTAGCTTGGAAAGAATGATCAAGAACATCTTCAGATATCGTTACTGGGAAATGTGCGTAAGTATACTCATGCTTTCCTGCAGCTTTCAGTGCATTCTCCGCATTTTGGTATTCCCATTCTTGGCTAATCAATCCTAGAGCCCGACCGCTTGCAATTTTAGCTTGATATTGGTCATCTTTTTGTACAAATGTATCTTTGTCTAGTAGACCTTCATTATACATATGGTTCAACCAACGGAAGTACTCCTTCTCTTCAGGACGTTTATAGTGTAATTGGGCTTCATAAGTCTCAGGATTAATATAAAACTCTCCATCATCCGCTAAACCTGTTGCTAAAAATGCTGGGTTCGTAACCGTAATCATAATTTTCCAGTCATCTGCATTCAGTAACAATGGGATTGTTGGAACACCATCTGTTTCGGGGTGTAAAGCTACATACTCTTTTAAAACGTTTTCAAAATCTTGAAGTGTTCTAACTTCTGGGTAACCTAGTTCTTTCAGTACTCTATGTTGAATCTCAAATCCACCTGTTGCATCAAAACTCGTTTGATCGACAGCACCATTAGTAGGGATCGTATACACAGCTGGATCAGAAGTACTATATTTAAGGCGATTAAGATTCTGACTATATAACTTTTTCAAGTTAGGAGCATGTTCTTCAATTAAATCCGTCATATCAATCAGGGCACCCGCTTCAACCAATTTGGTCACGTTACCTTTAGGGAAGATAATATCTGGGTAGTCTCCACTCGCTGCCATTAAAGCGACCTTATCTTCTCCACCATTCCCTGTCATGTCATACTCAGCATTAAGGGTAACACCCGTCTGCTTAATGATCTCTTGTCCGATATCATCTTCCATATTAACCCAGTTAGGACTACTATCCGCTCCAAAGAAAGTAAATGTTATTGGAGAAATGTCTTCAGCTTCTTCCTTTACTGCATTTGTGGTTGTAGAATTCCCCACTGGTTCTGCTGTATTACTGGAGTTATTACTGTTGTTGTTTCCACAAGCAGAAATCAGTAATGCACTTGCGATTAGTAGCATTGCGAATGTTTTTGGTGTTTTTCTTTTCATTAAACATAACCCCCATGATAAATATAATTTTTAATCATTAAAGCAAAAATGAGAATCATGGTGTGCGGAAATCGTTTTCTCGAAAAGACCTCAAAAATGTAAGTGCTTACATTGTAAATTATAAATCATTTTTCCTATCTTGTATATCCTTATTTCCGAAAATTATCAGCATAAAAAGGAGCTCTCAAATTGAGAGCTCCTTAAGTATTATTATCAAATATCCTTAATTATTGACCCGTCCATAATTTCACTCTATCTTGAACATACTCAGTGTATTTTTGTTCCATCTGAACGGCTCCAACTTTATCAAGTTCTGCTAGCATATCATCGAAAATTTGATCGAATTTTTCAGGTTTAGCAAGAATCGCTTCTGGAATACGTTTACGAATAATATCTTGAGTTTTTTGATAGGCTACAGTGTATTCTGGGTCACTTGGAGCCGGCATATTATACGCTGCTCCCCACACTTTCACTGGGAATTCATCTTTACTTGGGAATAAGTCCTTCCAAGTTGTAGCGTTATATGCTGCTAATGATTCCTTCTCAACATCAGAGTAATTGGCAATAATCTGTTCAGGGAAGTTCGTAGTATAATAGTTACCAGTAGAGTCCTTTACACCATCTCCATAGTGTCCACTGAAGACAAAGTAGAGTCCAATGCCGCTTTCTTTAGTGAATGCTATATTATCATTATTCTTTCTATCCTGAACATCTGCGGGAACAACGCGAACACCATCTTCTACATTATAGTGCTTCCCTTCAATCCCCCAGTTTCTTAGTACTTGACCTTCCTCAGATGCCATCCAGTCTAAGAATTTAATAGCTCGAACTGGATCTTCACAAGACGTTGTGATACCAATACCATATCCATCAAATCCGATATCTTGGAAAGAATGATCAAGAATATCTTCAGATATTGTCACTGGAAAATGTCCATAAGTGTATTCATCTTTCCCAGCAGCTTTAAGGGCATTCTCAGCATTACTATATTCCCACTCTTGGCTAATTAATCCAAGAACTCTACCACTTGCAATTTTAGCTTGGTATTGGTCATCTTTTTGTACAAATGTATCTTTATCTAGAAGTCCCTCATTGTACATATGATTCAACCAACGGAAGTATTCTTTCTCTTCCGGACGTTTGTAGTGTAATTGTGCTTCGTATGTTTCAGGATTAATATAAAACTCCCCATCATCCGATAAGCCCGTTGCCGTAAATGCCGGGTTTGTAACCGTAATCATAATTTTCCAGTCATCAGCATTTAGTAACAATGGAATTGTTGGAACACCATCTGTTTCAGGGTGTAGCGCTACATAATCCTTTAAGGCTTTCTCAAAATCTACTGTGGTACGAATTTCAGGATAACCTAGTTCTTTCAACACTCTATGTTGAATCTCAAATCCACCGCTTGCATCGAAACTCGTTTGGTCGACAGAACCATTCGTAGGGATTGTATAAATGGCTGGATCAGCTGTACTATATTTAAGGCGATTAAGGTTCTGACTATATAACTTCTTCAAGTTAGGAGCATGTTCCTCAATTAAGTCTGTCATATCGATCATAGCTTCTGCATCAACCAATTTAGTTAAGTTACCTTTGGGGAAGATGATATCAGGGTAGTCACCACTCGCAGCCATAAGAGAGATCTTATCGTCACCGCCATTATTCATGTCATACTCTGCATTAATAGTAACACCTGTCTTTTCAGTGATGACTTGTCCAACATCGTCCTTCATATTATTCCAGTTCGGACTACCATCAGCTCCAAAGAACGTAAACGTTATTGGAGAAATGTCATTTGTCTCTTCCTTGACCGCATTCGTACTTGTTGAATTCCCCGTGGATTCTGCTGTTTTCCCGGAGTTATTTGTGTTGGAATTTCCACAAGCAGAAATCAGTAGCGCACTTGCAATGAGCAGCATTGCAAATGTTTTTGGCGTTTTTCTTTTCATTTAATATAACCCTCCCGTATCTATTATGCTCTAAATCTTTAAAGCAAGTATGTTATTCGTGATGTTTAGAAACCGTTTTCTTAAAACAAAAAAACTATTGTTGTAAGTGCTTACAAATATAATATATACCATTTCCTACATTTTGTACACTCTTATTTCAGAGTTTTTTATCACAAAAAAGGGCTCTCAAAACGAGAGCCCTTCAAGTATTATTATTGAGTTTTATTCCCTTTTATTTACCAGACCAAAGATCTACTCTTGCTTTAACTAACTCTGTATATTCAGCTTCCATCTTCTCTGCACCAGCTTTATTCAATTCAGCAATCATACCATCGTAAACTGCATCGAATTTCTCAGGTGTAGTCAGAATCGCTTCAGGAATACGTTTACGAATAATGTCTTGAGTCTTTTGGAATGTTACAGAATATTCTGAACCTTCTTCAACGGCTAAATCCCAAGCAGCCCCCCAAGGTTTAACAGGCATCTCATCTTCAGATGGCCATAGGTCTTTCCACGTTGTAGCATTATATGCTTTTAATGATTCCTTCTCTGGTTCAGAGTAGCTAGCTACAATCTGTTCAGGGAAGTTAGTTGTATAGTAATTACCTGTTGGATCTAGTACTCCATCACCATAGTGACCAGAGAATGTTAGATACAAACCAATACCTGTAGTCTTAGTGAAGTTACTAGCGTCATTGATTTTCTTGTCTAATACATCTGCCGGAATAACACGTTTGCCATCTTCGATTACATAGTGTTTCCCTTCAATTCCCCAGTTTTTAAGAATTTGACCCTCATCAGAAGCTAAGTAATCCAAGAACTTAATAATACGAACTGGATCTTCAGCAGATGTAGTGATCCCTATACCCCATCCAGCCATGAACCCTGTATCTTGGAAACCATGGTCTACAATATCCGATGTGAGTGTTACAGGGAAGTGAGCATATGATCTTTCAGGTTTGCCTGAAGCTTTTAGAGCATTCTCTGCATCTGCATATCCCCACTCTTGGTCGATTAGACCTAATACTCGACCACTAGCGATTTTAGCTTTATATTCGTCACTCTTTTGTACGAATGTGTTCTTATCAAGTAATCCAATGTTATACATATGGTTCAACCAACGGAAATATTCTTTCTCTTCAGGACGTTTGTAGTGAAGTTGAGCTTCGAAAGTTTCAGGGTTGATATAGTACTCACCATCATCTGGTGCCCCAGTTGATTGAAATGCAGGGTTTGTAACTGTAATCATAATTCTCCAGTCATCTGCATCTAATGTTAATGGAATCGTTGGTTGTCCATCAATCGTTGGATGTTTGTCATAGTATGTCTGTAATACATTCTCGTAATCTTCCAGAGTTTTCACTTCAGGGTATCCTAGTTCTTTTAGCACTTCATGCTGAATTTCAAATCCTCCGCTAGAGTCAAAATAAGTCTGACCTACATGAGCATTACTTGGAAGGACATATATACTTCTATCTTCACTGCTATAAGGTAGGCGATCCATGTAATCACCATATACTTTCTTTAGGTTTGGAGCATGCTCTTCAATTAAGTCTGTCAAATCAATCATTGCTTCAGCGTCTACCATCTTACTAATATCGCCTTTAGCAAAAATCATATCCGGATAGTCACCACTAGCAGCCATTAAAGCAATCTTATCTTGACCGCCACCTTGCACGGCAAATTCAGCATTAATTGTAACACCCGTTTTTTCAGTAATTGCTTTCCCAACTTCATCTTGCATATTATTCCAGTTAGGGCTAGCATCTGCCCCGAAAAAACTAAACGTAACAGGACTTGTATCGACTTTTTCCTCTGTATTTGTTGCTGCTGGTTCGTTTGTCTCTCCTGTATTATTACTAGCACCATTGTTTCCGCAAGCGGATACAAGAAGCGCACTAGCTAATAATAACATCGCAAACGTTTTCGGTGTTCTCCCTTTCATACCTGTAAATCCCCCTTTAATATGACTGAATTATATTGTAAACACAGGAACATTCCTGTCTATACCAAGATGAAAAACCTCATTCCAAATATTCTAGCTTGATTATTTGAAACGTTTTCGATAAGCGCTTTCAAAAAAAGATTGAATATTGAAAGCACTTTCATGAATTTATTATATAGAACTATATTCCATGTGTCAATATTAATTTATTTGATATTGTTACCGTTATAGCACCCCTTCTTTTATAAAGTTTTAACCCGTCTCTTCACGATATTCGGTTGGTGTCTTCCCTATCGCTTTCTTAAATACTTGTGTGAAATATTTAGGATCTTGATAGCCTACAAGTGGTGCTATTTGATAGACTTTCACATTGGTATTTTTCAGAATATACTTAGCTTTCTCTAATCGACATTTAGTTAAATATTCTAAGAATGTAAATCCAGAAATCTGTTTAAATATCATACAAAAATGGCTAGCACTTAGACCCACCAACTCTGACAATTCCTCTATTCCCAAATCCTTGTGATAGTTATTTACAATATAGTTCTGTGCTTTTTCTACGATTGCCTGAATATCTTCTTTCGACTGGCTTTCTCTATTCTCTCTCATTCTCTTCTCGAAGGCCTCTTTCACGGCATGAATCATCTCATGAAGAGTTGTCATCTCATGAATTCTTTGAATTAAGCCACCTAAAGATCCATCTACTAAAAGGTTACCATACTCAAACTGTCTATATAGAACGACTGTCATTTCTATAATCATTCGTTCAGCGATATCTTTAGTTAATGAATTCTCTTCGATATAAAACTTCATCTGGTCAAATAGAGATAACATTCGCGCTAAATCTAAATTTCGGATACATTCTAGGATAGATATTTCTATATGCTTAGGATATTTAACTTCTTTCATTTGAGTTATATCATGGGTAGAATCCGAATCAACAAAAGCCCCCTTATGCTCAGCATAAAAACGTTGATATAATGCTCTTGTTGCACTCTGATACGACGAACTTAATTGATCAATTCCCTTAGTACTATGACTAATACCAACAAAACAGGTTAATTTAGAGTATTTTTTTATTTGACGAATAATATCTTCACCGAGTGATACTTTATTATCATTCAACATGCTTGGCAATAAAATAATCCATTCCCCACTATGAAAAGGAAATATAGTAAGCCCTTTATTCAATCGAATCCAATCCTCTAGAATATTTCGAATAGCAAACAGCCATAAACGTTTCTCTCCTGTCGTCCAATGCCCATTTAATAACAGATATTGATCAAGCTGAATAACAACCATGAAATAATCATGTTCTAGTTCATTACTCTCCATCCATTTCAAATGCTGCTGCGATCTTTGATTGCCTTCAATCAGTTCTGCAAACATCCGCTCCCGGGCCATTAATGATAGAACTTGAACAGAGTGTATCAATTCCTCATTCTCAATTTGAGAATCCAATCTTTGAATAGCCCGCTTAAGCATCTCAGTTAATTCATCATGATCAATGGGCTTTAACAGATAATCAAATGCCCCTTGGCGAAGTGCCTCACGGGCATATTCAAATTCGCCGTATCCACTAATGATGATAAATATCAGCTTTGGATTGTTCAATGATACTTCTTTCATCAGAGATATCCCATCAATACCTGGCATACGAATATCACTAATAATCATGTGCGGTGAAGTCTCCTGAATTAAATGAAGTGCTCCTTCTCCATTTCTCGCTTCTCCAACCACTTCAAGGTTTAGCTCATTCCAAGGAATAGCTGCTTTTAGACTACGCAAGATTAGAGGCTCATCATCCACCAAAATCACCTTATATTTATTACTGATTGCAACCATTATATCTAACCTCCCAACATTTACTTACTGAGCGTATTTCTCCTTAGACTCCAATATTGATTTGAAGCATCATCAAGCTGATCCAATGCCTCTTTTGCAGTGTTCTTACCATCAATCATTTCTTCAATCACTCTTAAAAATGACCTTTTCACCTCTGGAGACAACAAATTATCATAAGGAACAAAGCTTATTGAGCTTTCCTCCATGAGTTGGATCATTTGAGTGAAGATCGGCCCTGTCTTCTCAGGATCAAATCTGATCCACATTGAAGGGATACGTAAACCTTCATAAACAATTCGTGTCTGAACTTCTTCCGTATAAAAAGCTTGCATTAACTCCAATGCAGCTTCTTTCTTAGCATCAGATAAGTTGGAAGATAGTCCTATTCCAATGGTATATCCCCCTGCCATCGACCGTGTTCCTTCGGCAGCATAAAGCGAAGGGAATGGAATGACAGTCACTTCATTCTGGAAGTCCTTCGGGGCATCATCATTGTTAAACAATGTAATATCCCAATTCCCATTCAAATACATAGCCGCTTTACCATGAGTAAAAAGGTGCACAGCATCTTCCGTTGAAAGTTCATTAGGCGAGGGTCCAAACACATCATCATTAATCCATAATTCCAATTGATTAAATGCCCTTAAGTAGTCCTCATTCTGAAACGCAATATTCTCTTCGCCCTGCACCAACTGATTAATCAAATCTGAATTCGAGAAACGATCCATTAGATAATGTGCAAAAATCCCTGCTGGCCACCGTTCCTTATTCCCCAATGCAAAAGGGATATAACCATTCTGCTTCAATACTACGATAGCTTCATTTAATTCTGAAAGGGTACGCGGTATTTGAAGTCCCAAACTTTCAAAAATCGTTGAATTTACATATAGCGGCTCCGCATTCCCTTCAATAGGTAATCCGTAAACCTTTTCATTCGATGTCCACAATTGAAGATCTTTAAACTGATTTTTTAAATGATTATCATTTATGAAATCCGTTAAATCCATCAAACGATTGGCACGAATATAGGGTTCAATTTCAGCACCGCCAAATAATACAAACATATCTGGTGGTGATCCTATGACCATTTCACTCTTCAATTTTTGTTCTCGATGAACCGTTTGATCCATTCCATCAAAATTAACCTTCACGTTTGGATGCGATAATTGATAGGTCTGTACGACATCTTCAAAAATATCTAGTACATGCCGATCATGCTCCAGAATCCAAAAATGACGAAAGGTTAATGTAATCTTCTCCGTGGTTGTGTCATCGACGGGAGAATCTTCTTCCTTAACAGTAATAAATATGACCGTTACAACCAGAAGAATCGTATATACAATGATCCAACCCCAGTTCATAAATCGCCTCACAATAACTCCTCCTCCTCAGTATATGTGACTATTTAGGTAGTAATCTTCGGAATACGAATTCGAATAGTTGATCCGTAACCAGGAGAAGAACAAATCAGAATACCATAAGGGCTACCGAATCGAATAACTAAGCGTTCATGAACATTCTTTAGCCCTACACCATTATTACGGTACTTCTTCTGACCTGTGGAATCCGTATTCCATAGGTTCATCAATGTAGACTGATCAAAACCAGGTCCATTATCTATGACATCGATCAGTATATCCTTCTCTGACTCATAAGCTTGAATCGTAATATACCCCTTGCTCTCCATAGGCTCAATTGCATGATATAATGCATTCTCGACAATCGGCTGAACGATCAATTTCTGCGTCATGAAATATTTCATAGATTCAGGAAAATCAATGCTGTAATCAAATTGATCCTCAAAGCGGAATTTCTGGATATTCAAATAATGTCGTACATGCTCAAGCTCCATATGTATCGGAATTAATTCCTGATTCTCATTTATACTAATCCTTAGTAATTTTCCCAAGGAAATAACCATCTTACTGATATCTTTGTTACCTTGTAATATAGCCATAGAATTAATAGATTCTAATGAATTATATATAAAATGCGGATTGATTTGAGCCACTAATGCCTGTAATTCAGCTTCCTTCTTACGACCTTGCTCCGTTTCCACCTGTAATATCAATTCATTAATTTGCGTACTCATTCGATTAAATCCATCGATCAATAAATCTCTTTCATCGTCACTTTTTTTATGCGAAAGAATGGGTATAAATACGCCTTGCTGTACCCGTTTCATCCCATTAACTGCACTAATGATACTTCGAACTAGTTTACTTATGAAAAATTGATCAAACCAAAAAGCTGACAATAATGAAAATAGACCTAACATAATGGCAACGTTACGAATAGAGTCAGATTCAGAACGAATCAGATTCATCGGTGTAATTGCAACCAAATACCATTCCTCATTATAGGATGGTAAGAACGTGATTAGAGACTTTTCATCCCGATAATCATCAATATAATACCCCTTCTCCTTCGAGTATCCACTCGCTAAAAAGGGAAATTCTATATGTTCACCCATTTGACCGCCTGCTTTGTTAAAAACAATGTTTCCCTGTTTATTCACAAGCAAAATATCCCCGCTCTTCAGCGTGGCTGTCTCCCAAAAAACTTGATCTAATATATCTGGTTTAACATAAATAACGAGAGATCCTATATTCTCTAAAGAATAATAGTCCTTAATTACCCGCGAATGAATGAGAACTGGATTTCCTTGTTCTGACGTACCGTTCTCCCCAGGTCCAAACCACACAGGTTGTCCTTCAGCTTTCTGCATCGATTCATACCATACTTTTCTCTTCATACTGTCGAAAGACAGAGGCTCATTATAATGATAGATTAACCTATCATTACTATAAAGGCTAAATGATGAGATCATAGGATGGTTAATTAACGTATTGTTGATTTCCTGTTTACGATCATAAGTCATAATCATATCTAGTTGCTTCAGAGATTGTTGAATTGCACCGAGTGGTTGTGTAATTGCTGCATTAGAGATGGCAGTAATTTCACTAAGAGCGTACTTTAATTTGCGATCTGTCTCCAGTAGGGAAATCCAATAGAAATGACTTGATTTCTTCTCCATCGCATTCGAGAAATTATAATATGATATGGCCCCCATCACGATCACAGGAATAAACACAAGAAGAATAATAGCGAGCAAAATTTTACGACGGAGTTTCATTTCTTCACTTCCTCCTGCTGTCTCTTACGTCTATTATTCTTCATTGCGCTTCTAATTCCTTGCGTAAAATAAAACAAATATAATTTAGCTCTTGATCGCCCCTGATGTAAGACCTGCAATAAAGTATCTACTAAAGAAAAGGAATACTATCAATAGTGGGATTGTTGCAGTAAAGGTTGCGGACATGATCATTCCATAATCCAAACCATCGCGATTTGAGAATAATTGTTGCAATGCGATCTGAATCGTATAGTGTTCTTTATTCTTCAACACAACTAGTGGCCAGAAGAAGTCATTCCATACATTCATGAAATTCAGTATTCCGAGTGTAGCCATAGCAGGTGTAATTACCGGGATAGCAATGTTCCAAAAAACACGAAAATGTCCCGCCCCATCGATACGGCCTGCTTCAATCAATTCGGAATGCACTGAAGTGGATATATACTGCCTCATCCAGAATATACCAAATGCATTAACCATTGCTGGTACGATAAGCGCTCTGTAAGTATCAATCCAATGTAGCTTAGCCATGATAATGTACGTTGGAAGTACACTCAATTGAGTTGGTACAAACAAGGTCGCAATAACACAAACGAATAGAATATTCTTGAGGGGAAACTCATACTTAGCAAACGCATATCCAGCTAGAGTACAAAAGAATACAACAGAAATCGTAACCATCGAAGAAACAAATAACGAATTACCTAAAGCTTGGAAGAAATCTGATTTCTCCAATACACGTTCAAAGTTATTAAAAAATTGATCACCAATTGTTAGTAAAGGAGGTATGTTAAAAACAGCTCCACGATCATTCGTAGCAATTACAAACATCCAATAAAATGGAAAAACGGATACCAGAGCCCCTACTATTAGTAATACATAATATAATATTTTACTAAATAATCCTGGGTTGCCTAGTTTGGTCGAAGATGTATTCATTGTGCTCATGCTTTACCTCCTTTTGAATCTCCACCTAAACGATTAGATATGATCATATTCAGGACAGAGAAAACGATGGTGATTAGGAGCAACATAACTGCTGTTGCAGCTGCTGTACCAAAGAAACCGTTACGGAAGGCTTCACTGTATAGATAAGTAACCATCGTAACCCCTTCTTCGCGAGTAGAACCAGTTCCTGATTGTCCGAGGAATACGTATGGCTCCGTAAATAATTGAAGTGCTCCTATCGTTGATAATAAAGTTACGAAGATAATAAAAGGCTTTAACAATGGTAAAGTGATATACATCAATTGTTGCTTTCTATTCGCACCATCAATTTTAGCAGCCTCATATAAGTCTATCGGAATGCTTTGCAGACCTGATAGAAAAATAATGGCATTATACCCTGTCCAACGCCACATTACCATCGTAGAAATAGCAATTTTAACACCCCACCATCCCGAGTTAAATGCCACATTCTCTAATCCCAATCCATTAAGGATCCAATTAATCATCCCATTATTTCCGAACATCGTACTAAAAACGAGTGTTACCGCTACGATTGACGTAATATTGGGCATGAAATAAAGAATACGAAAGGTTTTCTTGAATTTGGTCAGAGCTGAGTTAAGCATAATCGCTACAAATAATGCTACGATTAACTGGGGAATCGTCCCCATGACGCCCATAATAAGCGTATTGCTAAATGAGATCCAGAAGGTAGGATCACTAATGATAAGATCATAATTTTTAAGCCCAACATATTTCATTGGACCCAATGCGTCCCACTTAAAAAACGATAGATAGATAGTGAATACGATCGGATAAAGCCCAAATATAGAGAATATAATAAAAAATGGGGCTATAAATGTATAGGCCGTAATATTGCTACGTCGTTTTTCCGTCAGAAAAGGCTTCTTAACGCTAACAGATGGGCGAACTGTAATCGGTTCTGCCATGCTGCACCTCCATGAAATATTTTGTAAATCCAAATTCGCAAGAAGTGTCCCTCCCTGCGAATTTGGATGGTCTAGCTATATTGGTACTATTTATAATTACTAGCTACGTTCCGCTAATGTCTTCGCTTTCTTAACTGCAGCATCCCATTCTTCAGTTGGATCTGCTTTCTTCTCTAATACATTTTTAAGTGCATCTTTGAAGAATGTATCTGTTTGGTCATGTAATGGTCCGTAATAAACAGGTTTTACGCGTTCTGCCGCTTTACCATATTCAACTGCTGTTGCTTGACCTCCAAAGAACTCATCTTGGAATCCTGTAAATGCCGCATCTTCATACAAAGCAGGAATTGAAGGCATTAGACCACTAGCTTTAAAGGATTCTAGTTGGCTTTCTTGACTATCTAACCAAGAAATAAAGTCATAAGCTTCTTGTGGATGCTTACCTTCTTTAGGTATGGTTAGGAATGATCCACCCCAGTTACCAGCACCCTCTGGAAGTTGAGCAATTTTCCATTTACCAGTTGAGTCTGGAGCATTACTCTTAATGTTTCCTGCCATCCATGCTGGCCCTAGGATTACACCAAATCCTCCATCATTCATTGCTTGACCCCATTCAGGAGACCATAGCAGTGTATTGCCAATCCATCCTTCTTGGATACCCTGAACTGTGAAATCATAAGCTTTCTTCACTTGTGGATTGGTATCTCCAATAAAAGATCCATCTTCTTTATTAAAGTAAATTTGGTCTGCAGATTGATCACGAAGAGCGTTGTACACAAGATCTGTTAAATCTGCAAATGGTTTGCCTGTTTTTGCTGTGAAATCCTTTGCTACTGTTGCGAATTTATCCCATGTATCGATTTGAGCTCCGAATCCCTCAGGATCAACAGGTAGCCCTGCTTGCTCAGCTAGATCTACACGATAATAAGCAACTGTTGGTCCAATATCTGTAGGAAGACCAAGTTGGAAACTTCCATCAACGGAAGATGCTTGTTTCCATTTCCAGTCTAAGTAATTGCCGGCAATATCCTTAGCACCAAAATCATTTAAGTTCTGAAATTTATCTTGAGCATTAATGAAACGCTCCATGAAACCGATTTCAAGCATGAAGATGTCTGGAGCACCTGAATCCGCTGACAACGCAGTTGTCAAATTATTATGATGTGCGGTTTGGTCAGATGTATTCTGAAACTTAATCGTAATGTTTGGATTTTCTTCTGTATACTTCTTAGCAAGATCTTCATAATTTGTTGTTCCTAGTGACCAGAATGAAAGCTCAACCTTTTCCGCAGGTTCAGTAGCTTCATCAGTATTCTTTGTTTCTGTTGATTCAGTTTTTTCAGGAGCAGCAGCATTATTTTTAGTATTATTGTTGCCATTCCCTCCACAAGCTGCCAACGATGCGACTAACATGATTATAAGAATCAATGCTGTCCAATGTTTAACTCTTTTCATTTTCCTAACCCCTCTCGAGAATGTTTCTATTTACATTTCTTATTCTACAAGATTCATTTCCATATTTTGAGGTGGTAAACTTGCGATTTTAGGTTGAAAAAATTACGATTTTTATCCACCTCTTTCTTAAATTCCCTTATATTTCAAAAAAAAGAGGACTTGCTTATAGCAAGTCCCCTAGTCTTTATATACTCTGATTATTTACCGCTCCATAGATCTACGCGCTGTTTCACAAGCTCCGTATACTCTTTTTCCATCTCAATTGCGCCAGCTTTATCAAGTTCTACTAGCATCGCATCATAGACAGCATCGAATTTCTCAGGAGTCGTTAGAATTGCTTCTGGAATACGTTTACGAATAATATCTTGCGTTTTTTGGAATTTAACAGCGTAACTTGAACCTTCTTCTACGGTAATGTTAAATGCCGCACCGTAAGCCTTAACTGGGAAATCCTTCTCCGTTGGGAATAGATCCTTCCAAGTAGTCGCATTGTATGCTGCTAAGCTTTCCTTCTCAGCCTCGCTGTATCCAGCTACGATTTGCTCTGGGAAGTTCGTTGTGTAATAGTTGCCAGATGGATCTAATACACCATCTCCATAATGTGCAGACATATTACCATATAATCCAATACCCGTTGTCTTAATGAAGTTAGTATTATCATTATTCTTCTGATCTAGAACATCTTCAGGAATGACACGTTTACCATCTACAACATTATAATGTTGTCCTTCGATTCCCCAGTTGATAAGGACTTGTCCCTCATCAGAAGCAAGGAAATCCAAGAATTTAATTGCACGTACAGGATCTTTTGTTGCTGATGTGATACCGACACCCCAACCTGATAGGAATCCAGTATCTACAAAGGTATGATCTTGGTATTCTTCAGAAAGTGTTACTGGGAAATGTGCATATGTTCTTTCGTCTTTACCAGCTGTCTTCAGAGCGTTCTCAGCATCTGCATATCCCCACTCTTGGTCGATCAGACCAAGAACTCGACCACTGGATATTTTCGATTTATATTGGTCACTCTTCTGAATGAATGAATCTTTATCAAGTAAACCTATGCTGTACATATGGTTCAACCAACGGAAGTATTCTTTCTCTTCCGGACGTTTGTAATGAAGTTGAGCTTCAAATGTTTCAGGGTTAATGTAGTATTCACCATCATCAGGTGCACCAGTAGTATAGAATGCTGGGTTCGTTACAGTGATCATGATTCTCCAATCATCCGCATCTAAAGTCAGAGGAATCGTCGGTTGACCATCAATTGTAGGATGTTTGTCATAATACGTCTGTAGTACATTCTCGAAATCTGTAAGTGTCTTCACTTCTGGA
Organism: Paenibacillus crassostreae; assembly: GCF_001857945.1. Taxonomy (NCBI): domain Bacteria; kingdom Bacillati; phylum Bacillota; class Bacilli; order Caryophanales; family Paenibacillaceae; genus Paenibacillus; species Paenibacillus crassostreae. The sequence continues at coordinate 3,355,447 of NZ_CP017770.1, read as the reverse complement.
TAACCTAGTTCCTTAAGAACTTCATGTTGAATCTCAAATCCACCTGTTGCATCAAAACTTGTCTGATTTACAGCAGCATTCGTCGGAATAACATAGATCGCGCGATCTTCATTATTATAAGGAAGACGATCCAAATATTCACCGTACACTTTTTTGATATTTGGGGCATGCTCTTCAATCAAATCAGTCAAATCCAGCATTGCGCCAGCATCTACTAATTTAGCTACATCACTTTTTGCATAGATAAAGTCTGGATAATCGCCACTTGCTGCCATAAGCGCAATTTTATCTTGACCTCCGCCAGAAATTGCATATTCTGCATTTAACGTTACGCCAGTTTTCTCTGTAATTGCTTTCCCTACTGCATCTTGCATTTTGTTCCAGCTTGGACTTGCATCTGCTCCAAAGAAGGAGAACGTAATTGGTGATGTTGTATCTCCAGTATCTACAGGTGCAGCGCTATTGTTTGCGTTACTACCACATCCTGCAATAGCTAATGAAGCTACGATTAACGAGATAAAAGCCATTTTTTTCTTATTAGTTGTTGCCATGAATAAAAAACCTCCCTAACGTATGTCTAGTCTTTATTTGTATAGCAGATTGATCTGTCTATACATTGTCTTTGTCTATTTTATCTCTATCTCTATCTATATCTATATTTCTGATGCGTAGTCTATTCGATATCATTTGAATAGACATTACTCATCATAGCTAAGACCTAATTAATAACTTGCTTAAGTGCTTATGATTTTACTGCTCCTAGTGTCATACCACCAACAAAGTACTTCTGTAGGAAAGGATAGACTACTAAGATTGGAACCGTAACGACGATTGTAATCGCCATTTTGATCGATTCTGGTGAAATTTGAGCCATCTTTTGTGCCATATCATTAGCATTTACTGCAGAACCACCAGATTGAGTACTTTGAAGTACTTTCATCAATTCATATTGCAAAGTTGTCCAAGTAGAATTACTACCGTTGTATAAATACGTATCAAACCATGCGTTCCATTGACCTACGGCAATAAACAAGGCAATCGTAGCAAGAACGGGTTTACACAATGGAAGAATAATTCTCCAGTAAATCGTGAAGTCATTCGCTCCATCAAGCTTAGCTGACTCTTGCAACGCATACGGTAGACCATCAATAAATGATCTTACGATAAATACATTAAACGCACTTACTAATCCAGGTAGAACATAAACCCAGAACGTTCCGATCAAATTCAAATCGCGCATTAGAATGTATGTTGGGATCAATCCACCTGAGAAATACATCGTTAATGCAAGGAATGTAGAAACAAATTTTCTACCTGAAAAATCTACACGACTGAGTGTAAAAGCAATCATCGATGCACTTAACAATCCTAACAATGTACCAACTAATGTACGAAGTACTGATACTTTTAACCCTTGAATCAAGGTGTCATATCCAAAGATAGTCTTATAGTTATCTAACGTAAATTGACGTGGGAAGATCGTTATCCCGCCCCGAACGGTATCAATCGAATCGTTCAGTGAAATAGCTAGGACGTTTAAGAATGGATACAAAGTAACGATCAGAACTAGTATCATAAAGATAATATTGCATACGTCAAATATTTTCTCCGACTTGGTTGCATTAAACGCTTTATTAGGCATATCTACCCCCTCCTTCTACATTATGCTTTCTTTAGTGATTTTCTTGAAGATACCATTAGCCGTAAAGAGCAAGATAACACTCACAACTGAGTTGAATATCCCAATGGCTGTACCGTATGAGAATCTACCCATATTGAGACCATAATTCAGTGCGTATAAATCAAGCACTTCATGATAATCCGTTGTTAAACTGTTACCGAGTAGAAATTGTTTCTCAAAGCCGATACTTATCAAGTGACCAATAGACATAATGAGAAGAACCGAAATCGTTGACCGAATTCCTGGTAATGTAATATGCCACATTTGCTTAATTCGACCCGCACCATCAACACGTGAAGCTTCGTAAAGCTCTAAATCAATACCTGTAATTGCCGCCAAGTAAATGATTGTATTCCAGCCCATCTCTTTCCATATATCTGAAACAGTTACAATGTACCAGAATAAGTTCCCTTTAGCCATGAACTGAATCGGTTCATCAATAATATTAAGAAGCATTAATAATTGGTTTACTGCGCCGCCCTCTGTGGATAACACCTTCGTAATAATACCTGCTACTACCACCCATGATACAAAGTGAGGGAGATATGAAACGGTTTGTACAAATTTTTTGAACATTACTGCACGAAGTTCATTCAATAGAAGTGCGAAGATAATAGGAACTACAAATCCGAATACTAATCCCATTAAGCTCATCGCTAAGGTGTTTCTCATTACAAGATAAAAGCGTTCATCTGAGAATAACTCTACGAACTGTTCGAACCCTACCCATTTCTGTTCACCGAATGAACGAGCTGGTTTGTAGTTCTGAAAAGCCATCGTCCATCCCCATAAAGGCAAGTAACTAAATACAAAGACCCAGATTACGAAAGGTAAAGACATTAAGTAAAGATATTTTTGTTGTGCAAGCAACTTCCAAAGCCCTTTTTTCTTTTTTGGAGCCGGTGAACCTCCACCGTTACTGTTGGGGGAAATGTCGCTGGTTGTTAGCGTTTCCATCTTAAGGACCCCTCCTCTATTTGATATACTCTATCTTACTTGAATCAAATAGAGCATCATACCCAATGAATTTTATATAAAATCATATAATAATTAGACATAATTCATTAAATCAGTATGAAAGTCATGTAAATATTATTGTTTTTCATGAAAACAAGTCATTTAGCGCGTCATTTTTCGATATTATTCGCTATATATACTACTAATCTTTTTCCTTCCCTTTAAAAGAAGATGGAGAAACTCCCGTGTATTTCTTGAATTTACTATGAAAGTAATCCACATTGGCATATCCCACACGAGAAGCCACTTGATGTACCTTTAGGCCTGCAGTAAGTAAATCCTTCGCCTTATCAATACGGATTTTGTCTAAAAACGTGTTGAATTGCTCGCCTGTGTAATTTTTGAATAGCTTACCTAAATAAGCACTGTTGTAGTTAAATACTTCTGCTAAAAGCTCTAATTTTAAATTTTCATTATAATTTCTCTTGATAAAATCAATCATTTGCTTCAGCACGGTGTCCTTACTGATACCACCTAATCTATCTATTAAGTTACTAAGGTGATCAATCGTTAGCTGTCTCAATTCCTTCAACGTATCTTGTTGATACAAGCCTGAAATAAATACAGAGTATTGCTGAATAATTGGATTCAACTCAGGATTACTATTAGATAGCTTATTCATTACGATAGTAAGGATCTGAACATATAAAGATTTCATCGTTTGTTCTGAGCTTCTTATACTCACAATCCGCTGTTCAATCTCTTCCATTACACGCCAAACAGCTTCTTTACTCCGGATGTCCAAGGCATAGTATAGCTTATCTGATAACTCAATCTCGTCTACCTGACTTACAACAAGTTGATTATCAAATTTTACCCGCATTACCTGAAGGTCATCGATAAGCATTACTCGTTTATGCTCAAAAAGAAAGCGATAATGAAGTAACTCGGTTGCACTGCTATATGATGTACCTAATTCTCCTATTTCTTTGACTGCTTGTCCGGCTGCAGCGTAGACATCCCAGCCCCAATCCATCGTTATCTTAGAAAGTTCCTCATACAATGCCTCAGCTCGTTGCTCTCCCTCCACGATATCATTTAATAATAATCCTATATTAGTCCCTGCTGAAAAAACGATTGCTCGTTCAGTTTGCTCAAAATACTCCGTTAATTTTCCTTTGAGTGCATTTAAATACATAGATCCCCCGAAAGCTTGACCATGAACTTCAATTAAAATGATTTGAAATGAATTCCATAGAAGTCCCAAATTCACAACATTATCATAATTCCCTTGCTCGCTCTCATGAAAAAGGAAATCCTCCACCATGTGTGAACGCAAATAATGATCATCTTCTGCATTCCGTTGCTGCAACTCTCTACCTTTGGATAGTGATAAGTGGATTCGTTGCAATTCATCCACCAATTCATCTTCATCCACTGGTTTGAGTAAATAACCGTCTACACCAAAAACAATCGCTCTTTTAGCATAATCAAAGTCGGCATATCCACTTAGAATTAAGAATCTTCCGCTACTATATTCCTGACGTATTTGGCCGATCACTTCAAGTCCAGTCATTCCAGGCATCCGTATATCAATGATAGTGAGGTCAGGTCGCAATTGTTGAAATTTAGCCAATGCTTCCCTTCCATTTGATGCAGTATCGATCACTTTATAACCGCACTCTTCCCAATTAATAATCGTCTTTAACCCTTCACGAATAGAAGGCTCATCATCTACAATTAATACATTAAACAAAGCTATCTCCCCCAATCGGTACATTAAATAATATCGTTGTACCTATTCCAAGCTCGCTAACAATAACTAAACCATGCTCATCTCCATAAAATAACTTAAGTCTTTGGTGAATATTTCGTAGTCCAATTCGAGCCCCTTCCACTTCGTCCCATTCTAAAGAATCCTGAATTTTCCGTAAGTTCTCAGGTGAAATTCCTTGCCCGTTGTCCTTCACTTCGATATTCAATTCGTTATTAGCTATCCAGCATCTCACAGTTAGAAGCGCATTAACTTCTTTGCTTTCAAGACCATGAATAATCCCATTCTCGACGAGTGGTTGAATAATAAGAGGTAATATAAATACATCTTTTGCATCTGGATCCATCAATAATTCGAAATTCATCCGATCCTGATATCTGAATTTTTGAATTTCCAAATAAGAACGTACCATTTCCATTTCTTCTTTTACCGTAGTCCTGCCTTCACCGATTTCTAAGCTTTTTCTCATTAATTTACCCAATAGCCTAACAATATAAGCAATTTCCTTTTCCCCATTAATATGGGCTTTCATTCGAACTGACTCCAGAACATTAAATAGAAAGTGAGGATTAATTTGACTAGCCATCATTTTAAGTCTGATCTCTTTCTGAGCAATCTCTAACTTATTATTTATTTCATTCGTCTCATAAACTTGATTCATTAAATCATTAATACTCATAACCATATAATTGAATTGTCTTGAGAGTTGTGCTATCTCATCGTTACCATCAATTTCAGAAGTAACGGAGAAATCACCTCTCGCTACTTTGTTCAACTGCCTGCTAAGATGAAGTAATCTACTTGTAATCAGTTGAGATATAATATAAACAAGTCCTAATGCTAATGCTAGAACCGCGGCAATAAGCACCAGTCCAATCCACCCAATTCGCTGTGAAGCTTTCGTAATACTCTCGGTTGAGAATACAGAGACGATATTAAGCCCATTACGACTAGATTCCAACGTTAGTTCACTTACAACAATGTTAGAAGGTATACCATTAACCTCTGCCTCGAAGGTATCCTTGCTTGCCTCCGATATGCTAAAATTCAAATCTCGCTCCGCAAGTGTCTTACCTACTAAATCTGGGTTCTTAGCTGCTACAATATAGCCACTGTCATCCGCGATCATCGTCTCAAAAGGCTCGTTACTCAAAATTGAATTCAAACGATTCTGATTCAGAGAAATAACGAGTACACCTTGTGTAGGGTATTCACTAAATCTTATACGTCGAACTAAACTTAGCTTCTCCTCTGACGTTGAGTCTTTATCCTTCATATAAAACCAACCAATTCCATTACTTGTCCCCACGGTCTTATACCACTCTGTCTCTGTAATATTATCGTCAATATGAGTGAAATCCAGATTATCACTCATTGTTTCATTATGATGGTAGAATCGAATTCCGCTAATTTCTGTGTAGAGCCCAGTAAGCTCTGCGAACTCCTTATACCCTTGATAAGCTTGGAATAACTCTATGTCGTTCTCATAACTTCTATTCACTATCGACTGTAAATCTCCGTCTAAGTATAATTTATTGGATATATCAATAGGCACTCTCAGCATATTCTCCATTTGATTGCGAACCCTATCTACGTTATTTGACATCTGAGCAATTGCACTATCTAATGCTAACTGTTTAGAATAACCGATCACCATAACACCTATAATGATAACGGGAACCATGACAACAATAATATATGAATAGATAAGTTTATTCTTTATTTGAATGTTATTCGTTTTTAGGAGAAAGAAACTCCACATATCGTTCACCTCAACACCATCATATCACAGCTAAAAAACTATTTTGACACTATCGTTGATTATATATCCCAACAAAAAACACCTTCCTCTCAAATTTATACTGAGGGAAGGTATTTGTCATATCAGCAACCAACGCTGAATTCATTACTTAATTGCGTCTAAATATTCCGTGATCTGTGCAGGAGTCTTGGCAAATTTACTATGCAAATGTGCAATTTTCTCACCATTCCGATATACCAATAAACTTGGAATCCCTCTTACATCATTCTCTTCAGATACATTCGGGAACTGCTCAACATCCAATGCGTAAAATCGTTTATCGGCATTATTCTCAATAATACTATCCATAAATTTATCTAATGTTTTACAATCGGGGCACCAAGTAGCATCATATTTAACGACAGTCCATTCATCATCCTGTGTCAATTGACGGTACTGTTCTTCTGTTTGAATTCTTTCCATTATGTTATTCCTCCTGAGGTTGATCCGTTCATGACAAGATCATTTATCCTACACTACATTTTACCGAATAATAATTCTTTTGCAAACTTACTAGATCTATCTTATATATCATCACAAGCATAAACGCCTTCGGCGTCCTTATAAGGACGGTAAGTGTTTAAGCAAGAAATATAAGATATAAAGTATAACGTAAAACTTATACTTTATATCTTATATTTCGAAAAAACGCAGTCAAGCCAAATTACGGCTATAACTGCGCTTTCTTAATTTATAAATTACAATTTATTCAAAATTTCAGTTAATACAGGAACAATCTGTGATTTACGGGATACTACACCTTTAAGAAGAGCTTTATTATCAACTAATTGAACGCTGTAAGCTTGCTCAACAGCATGGCTTACTTTACCAAGTGCTAAGGCAATGGAATCATTATTTAGAATATCCGTTACAACGAATACGAATAGATCCAACCCTTTCTCCGCTATAACAGCAGACAACGCAGCTTCTAATTCAACTTGACGAGTTATTACGTCATTGGTATCTACAGCATTTACTTGTGCAATCTCAACTTTATAATTTCCCATCTGGAATTCTTTAGCATCAAGTGAGATCAATTCGGCAATTGTCTTGTCACTAAGATCGGCACCTGCCTTTAGCATCTCAAGTCCATAACTTTCTAAATTAACTCCTGCAATCTCAGCTAATTCCTTAGCTGCTGCTACATCTTCGTCCGTGCAAGTTGGCGATTTCAAGAGAAGCGAATCCGAAATAATTGCAGATAACATTAATCCTGCTACTTCTTTACGAACAGCTACACCCTTTTCCTTATATATTTTATTTAAAATAGTCGCCGTACAGCCAACAGGTTCAGCACGGTAATACAATGGATGACTTGTCTCAAAATTCGCTATACGGTGATGGTCAATGACCTCAACGACACGAACTTTGTCAATGTCACTCGCGCTTTGTTGGCGTTCATTATGGTCAACCAAAATAACATCTTCTACTTCATTCGATACCGTCTCAACTAAGCGAGGTGCATCCACTTTGAAATAGTCCAGTGCGTATTGTGTTTCACCACTGATATTACCCAAGCGTACGGCTTCTGCATCTACACCTATTGCATTCTTTAATTCCGCATAAGCAATTGCAGAGCAAATTGTGTCTGTGTCTGGATTTTTGTGTCCAAAAATAAGTACTTTCGTCATAAAATTTATTCTCTCCTTCTCGTATTCAATAAAAATAATCAAGATTGATTATCCTCTAATACTGATATTATAACGTCAAAACCTTCTTATTCCAATTACTTTACAGAGATTTATTTAAAATGTTCTATATAGAGTGTCAAATTATTGGGATAATCCATTATCCGATACATTTAAAGACTCATTATCTTGCTTAACCATCAACATACAAACCAATGCCATTAGCATACTTACTGATGCAGAGTAGAACAATATAGAATAACCAAAACTATCGATCATCTTACCCAATAAAGGTGGAGAGGTTATGGCAGCTAATGAAGAGACCAAGTAATATAATCCTGTTCGTGTTCCAATACTCTCCTCTTTACCAGTCGAAATAATAAACGGATAAGAATTGATATTAATGCAGGCCCAGAACATCCCACCTATGAGTAGCACAAGACGTAACATAAGTAAATCCTCTACAAGGGTAACTAAAGCAAACACCGTAAACAGACCACAAATACCGATCATAATCATCTTTTTCTTACCGAATCGCTTACCTAGAAATCCACTTGGAATCGCAAAAAGAACAAAGGCTAACGAGAAGAACGTAAGTGAGAAAGAAGAGGCATTCTCGCTCAGCCCAAGATGATTTTTACCATATAGTGTGAACAATGTTTCCACACCTTGATAAGCAACGAACCAGAAGAATATAGCTGCTAGTAGAAACAACGTCGTACGATCAAGCTGCTTTTTTAACGAAATACGAGGTTTTTTTGCAATAACAGATTGTTCAGTATGTACATTCACTCCATCTCTCTCTTCTTTAATGGAACGATTAACGACCAGAAGGCAGATTAATGTTACGATTCCCGCAGCAATAAATGGTGCAGATTTATGAACATCATACAACATAGAACCCACACCAAATGCAATGATTGAACCAACCCCACCCATAAAATTGATAATACCATTCGCCTTTGTACGTCCGGTCTCTGGGGTAATATCAGGCATAAGAGCAACGGTCGGTGAGCGATATAAGCTCATTGCAAGGTTCATGAGGATCATGAATAATAGCAGCGTAAATAATCCTGTATGAAAAGGAATTAAGGCCGTTAAGACTGCAGCTAATGGCATCCCAATTAACAAATAAGGCATTCTTCTACCATAACGACTTCTAGTACGATCGCTACGGTTCCCTATCCATGGTTGCAGGAACAAGGCAAAATAATTATCGATCGTCATCAAAAATCCAACAAGTGCTATACTTTGCACATAATTCTCGAGGAAAAATGGAACAAATGCATTATATAATGCCCATGTAATACTAATACTGAAAAATCCAAACCCGAGTAGCCATGTTCTCTTCACACACTCACACTCCTCTTTGAGATAATAGTTCAGCTAGTATATCAGGGTAATCGGTAATAATTCCGGAAACACCCGCTTCAATCAAAAACTTCATTCGATCAGCATCATTTACAGTAAACGGATGATAATCGATGCCATGTTTCTTAGCATCTGCGACGAACTCTGGCAATACTGCAAAATGAATTGCGTGTAGTGCATCTGCACCAACTGAAGAGGCATAATCCCAAGGTCTATACAACCCTTCCATATACAATACCCCTGTCCGGATCTCTGGGGCGATGGATTTACAATATGCTAAAGAGTAATGGTTAAAGCTAGAGAGTACAACTCGCTCCGCCATGCCATATTGGCGAACTAGGTTGATGACTTTATCCTCCATACCAGGATACATAAATATTCCATTTTTCAATTCAATATTTAGGATCGTATCTCCTTCTCGTAGAAGTTCCAATAGTTCAACTAAAGTGGGGATATGTTCTCCTGCAAATGATTCCCCGAACCAAGAGCCTGCATCTAACTTAGATATTTCATCATAGGTCATATCTTTAATGTAGCCCTTACCATTCGTAGTTCGATTGATAGCTTCATCATGAATCAAGACAAGCTGTCCATCATTCGTCATTTGCACATCTGTTTCAATCCCTGTAGCACCTAATTCAAGACTTTTTATAAATGATACCATTGTATTCTCAGGACATACTGCTGATGCACCTCGATGTGCAAAATTAATGATCTTCTTCACAAACTTATCCTCCTTCTAGTTTCACCTACCTATTATTATAGTTTTTATTTTGGTTAGATACATCATTAGAATGTAAAAAAACTCAACCTATTTGAAGATTGAGTTTTTCGTATAAACATCGGATATATTGTAGCGGTTAATTTTAGTTATCCACAATTGTTAACAACTTATTCACATTTCAGTTAAATTACTCACATTTATTGCTTAGTTATAAACATTATGAACATAGTTATTCACAATTCTGTTGGTAACAACACCGCTAACATACAATATGCCTCTCATAATAAACTTATAATAAGTTATTCACAGCCCAACGATGTTGATATCTCTCAAGCATTGGATGTAAAACAGTAGGTTCTGCATTTAATAAGAGTCGAATTTTCACGATCCATTCCTCAAAAGATGAGTACGAGGCAAATAAATTAGCTGTCTCTGGCGTTATGTACAGAAAATATGGGGATTTATACTTCTCTTCGATTAATCGAAGTGCAGAATCCATCGGAGTGTATTTTTTTCTCTTACCTTCCAAACCTTCAACGACTACTTGCGTGTAATTTCGTTCGTTTCTCCATTGAAATAGTCTTTTTTCTCGCTTGTGAAAAGCACTTACCGGTTCATTCAACATCCGTCTAACCGTTTCCTCGTGCAAAGGGTACAGAACGAGCTTATCAAATGAATAATGCTCCATACTCTTCACTGCAAGATCTAATTCTACCTCTGTCGTCTGCTCAAAAGTATCATAGTAAATTAATGTACCTTTACGTTTCTCCACTGGAGGCTCATAACCAAATGGTACGGATTGAATATTCCGATGCATGCTTTCCCTCCTCTAGCAAGATTGTGACTAGTATGCCCTAAATTTCACCTTTAACAACCTAGGACATGACCTAAATTACTCAGCTAAATATGCTTTGCAATAAGCATCTACCACTTCAATCTCATCATCTTCTAAATCAAATTCGACATAAGCCTCTGATGTTCTTTCCAAAAGCTCATATTTCACGATCCCGCTTCGACTTTCGTCAACTGTATAAATAACTCTAACATTTAAGCCGTTCTCTAAATACAATTCATCATCCTCTGCTACATCAATCTCAAGAATGAATTCGTAACGTTGTCCGGTCAAAATATTGAACGGGTCCTTTATTAATTTGACAGTGTGATTCGTAATAGTTAGCATATTTTCATCCTTTCATATCCCTCTCGGGTGGAGCATAAATTTTCAAGCTCTTTATCTATTATACCGCAAAACAACATCCCGTCAGACTTTAATCAGAAAACCACTACTACCTATTTTATTTAGTCCATCTCATAGGTTTCTTCGTCCGCTATACTTTGGATATCCTCCGAGCAAATATTCATATATACATATCCTTCTTGTTGTTGCCTCTTTAAGGCTTTCTCTTTCATATATTTAGGGCTTCCCTCACCAGAATCCTCATCATACAGCAGTAGAATACCCTCTGTTTTCCTTAGCAATAAGTCATCTCTTGCTGTGAATTGCCAGCTACCACTATAGGGTTGGTTGCTAACAGCAGCGTAATAATCCACATCTCTCAGGATTTGATTATAGTACTCCTTCTTATCTTCTTTCCATTTCTCCTCTTGATTCACAAATGCCGTAATAATAGAACATCTCAGATGAGGATATTGTCTTTTCAACGAAATTACTACTTCACACGCCCATAAATCAACCCCATACTGTCCCGGAGTAATAATCCACTCCAGTCCATCTTCAATGAGAGGAACTAACTTTCTAACCATAGCCTTTTGTATATAGGAGATGCCCTTATGCTTTTGATCATAAATATTAAGCTCATGTGCACGGTAACCTGTTACTAGCAGATTCTTCATCACTAACTCCCTTGGTATGTCTTCACATACACTTGTTCACAATTCTTATAGTATAGTTCCCCTATTTATACCTGTCCATCATTACACCACAAAAACCCAGCTACATGAGCCAGGTATTGTATCCTTATTTCTTTATTCTTCTTACTTGAAGAACCTTCAACCTTGTTAGTTCCTTCGGTGTAAGCTGCCGTACATAAGCTAGTGGTGACTTATTGGTCTTCACACGTTTGATCTTTCCTGTTCCAACCTTCCTTGCAATTCCTGTTCTGAAGATCTGCATCGCCCAATTCACAGGAAAAGCAATCGAGGTCATGCCGTCCGCGCTACCTGCGTAATTCACTGCTGCAGCATAATTATCCACCTGTCTTAGCCATACAGAGCCAGAATCTCCCGGTAAAGAAACAGGGTTAACCCCCCGAATAACCGTTTGATTCACAAACTTAAGCACACCTATACTTTCACCATAATCGACTAGAATATCTGTATCCACGGAATCCACAATCCCTGAGACTAATCCAGTTGTACGACCAACCTTCTTCAGTCGTTCACCTACACGATATGTGGTAACATACCCAGGAAGAATACCCACTGTGGCGTAGCTAGGACTTAATAATCTATTTCTTACAGGAGTTGAAAGTGCCACGTCCACTCTATTGTTTTGATTTTGTCTTAACTGAACGTACCTTGATAATCGACCAACACGATCTCTTCCCGATTGTCCCCCATCCGCTCCGCCTGGCTGGATCGTCTCTGTGTTGGCACTGGAATTTGTAGGATTCAACACATGATTATTGCTAAGTATATAGCGCTGCTTGGCATTAGGAACATTCGTGACGATTAACCCAACGGTTCCTGAACCACCTGTAGTCCCGATACTGTATCCGGCAGGAACAGGTCTTATTCTGCTTTTATAGTCTACAAAGGAACGTAACTTGCCTGACTTTACAATCCGCACAGGCACGGTTGTTGCTTTACCCTTCACCTTTGTAGTAAGCCTTGAAGAATGTCCGAGGAACGTGGATGAATTTTTATTAGAATAAATAATGACCGCAGCACCTTTCTTAGGATCATTAGGGTCCTTATATCCTACACCAATTCCATGAACATCCGATCTTGTTAACATACTTCTAGCTATACGCTTCTTCATCGCATGTGCTGTTGAAAAAGTAGCCAATACCCATCACCTTTTCCCATTGAGATAAGGTATTGTATTCAAAGCATGATAAATGTTTATGGGCATATATGGATTATGATTGATTTTTCACCATAAAAAGAAGGCATCTCCCGCTTGGAAGGTGCCTCCTTCTCCTATCGTAGAACTCCTGCTGAATTTATGATTTATGTTTTAGCTATAAACGTAAATGCGATTCGTCTTGTCACTGTAGTAGGGTTATAGACCACTACCACCCATTGATTATCATTTAGTGAGTAATTGGCAGTAGCATACGCAGGTAATGAGTTACTTCTATCAATCCACCATCCCCCACTCACTGGCTTCAAAGTACCTCCACTAAAAGTAAATGTGAAGAAAGTGTTTGGAGTTATCGTGCGGTTATAGACAAACCGAAAAAAACCATCTCCTAGATTTTGTGTTGCCTTACCTTTATTGGCGATGACTCTTACCTTTTTAATCTGTGCACTTGTTCTTTTAATAGTTACTGTCTTTTTCATGATCTCACCTCCTGCTTATATTAAATGAATAATAAAGGTGAGTAGCTTGGATATATAACCCTGTAAATCTTCATTAATTTTGATGATATTGTTGAATCCGTTTCCAACCATTCTCAAATACAGATTGATTTCTGTCACAAAATGTTCAATAATTAATACAAAGTCACAGAAAGTTCACATTTGTAACTTTAATGATAAGGAGCTGACTTTATATGATAACCCCTAAAAGCAAACGTGAAAGCCAAGTATTTCTTGTCTTTGTTGGAATTGGAGTCTTTTATTCCTTATTTTATAGTGCATTCATTATTCTTTCTGTTCATGGACAATAACTTTTTCTATAATGACTAAAAACTCCACCATGACTCATATTAATGACTAGAGACATCGGTGGAGTTATTTTGATTTTCTTATTATACAACTATCGCATTCCTATTGACCTGTCTTGGCGAATTGTTGAATTCGCTCTCCAATCTGATCTCGAACTTGTTGGAATACTCCCCATTTCTCTTCATCCGTTCCTTGTGCCTTCGCTGGATCATCAAATCCCCAGTGCTCACGTTTCACTTGTGGTGGCGTAACTGGACATTTATCCGCTGCATCCCCACATAAAGTAACAACTAAATCTGCATTGTTCAGTAGATTAGAATCTATTATGTCGGATGTTTGCTCAGAGATATCAATAGCTACCTCACTCATGGCTTTCACAGCTTTGGGATTTAATCCATGCGCCTCAATTCCTGCGCTATAAATATTCCAAGTGTCCCCTAAATATTTCTTCGCCCATCCTTCAGCCATCTGACTACGGCAAGAGTTACCAGTGCATAAAAAGTATAATGTTTGCTTATCCAAAACAATCTCTCCTCTTAACATCAATTAATGAATCATTAACCATAGATACAGACCTAGCAAAGTAATAAACAATGTTGGTATCGTCAATATAATTCCCGTTCTAAAATACGTCCCCCAAGAAATCTTCACATTCTTAGAAGCTAATACATGTAGCCATAATAGAGTTGCTAATGAGCCAATTGGTGTAATCTTTGGTCCTAAATCAGAACCAATGACATTCGCATAGATCAGTGCTTCTCTAATCACTCCCGTTGTATTCGTAGCATCAATAGCGAGAGCATCAATCATCACCGTTGGCATGTTATTCATAATAGATGAAGTTACAGCTGCTATGAAGCCCATCCCCATGGTTGCTGCGAATAAACCTTGATCAGCTACAGATTGGATTACATCTGCCAACAAATCGGTTAATCCAGCATTTCGTAATCCATACACAACTACATACATTCCAATGGAAAAGAATACAATTGCCCATGGGGCTCCTTTAATAACTTCCTTCGTCTGTACATAAGGACTTCTTCTTGCCATTAGTAAGAAGAAAATTGCAATGATTCCTGCAATAAAAGAAACTGGGATATGCAATAATCCACTGACAAAATACCCGATCAAGAGTATCGCTAGCACAATCCATGACAATCGAAACATTCTCTTGTCCTTAATCGCATCTGCTGGATTTTTAAGTTGCGTAGCATCGAAATGCTTAGGAATGCTCTTGCGGAAGAAGAAATACAATACGAGAATACTCGCAACTAATGAGAAAATCGTAGGCACAATCATGACACCCGCATATTCCATAAAGGTAATCCCGAAGAAATCAGCTGATACGATATTAACTAGATTGCTGACTACAAGCGGTAACGAGGTCGTATCTGCAATAAACCCACTAGCAATAATAAATGGAAAAACCCTCTTCTCATCAAATTTCAGTGCTCTAACCATAGCTAATACGATAGGAGTTAGAATTAATGCTGCACCGTCATTTGCAAAGAATGCTGCTACAACCGCCCCAAGAATCGTTACATAGACGAACATTCGAACACCATTCCCACGTGCAGCTCGAGCCATATGTAAAGCCGCCCATTCGAATAATCCGATCTTGTCTAAAATCAATGAGATTAAAATGATAGCAACAAATGCTAAAGTAGCATTCCAGACGATCAAAGTTACATCTACAACATCAGTAAAGCTTACGACACCCACAAGCAAAGCAAGAATCGCTCCACCACAAGCAGACCATCCAATCGATAAGTTTTTAGGCTGCCAAATAACAAAAATTAATGTAATAATAAAAATAATACTTGCTAGAAATACAGACTCCACACTCCAAACCTCCAGTAACTTGTGTTTCTATACCATTATTTACACTCAGTGATAATTAATTCTTTATTTAAATTTGTTAGAATTGTTCTTGAATCCGGCATTTGATCAAGAACTGCTTGGATATGAGGCTTATTATCCACATCTAATGAATAATGGACCCACTGCCCTCGTTTATTCTCTTTAACCAGATTCTGTGCTTTCATTTTTCTTAGATGCTGACTAATGGCCGGTTGTGATATATCAAAAATTTCAACAAATTCACATACACACCATTCTCTTTCTTTCAAAAGAGATAGCATCGTAAGACGAGTCTTGTCGCCAAGAAGTTTCAAATCATCTGCTATATCAACCAGCATATCCAAATCAATCCCTCCTTCAAGATATATAACCATTTCATTATATAAGTGATTGGTTATATAATAATCTAATCCATTAAAATTATCAACAAAAAAAATAATTCCACCTTAGAGGAGGAATCGTGATCATTTCTACTATTAAATTATGTTCTAAGATATCGTTATACAAATTCACCTGAATGAATTAGACTTAACCGTTTCGCTTCAACAATAGCTTCTGATCTTGTACGAACATTCAGCTTCTCGAAGATACGTGTCAGATTGTACTCCACCGTCCGTTGACTCATGATCAGCTTAGTCGCGATATCTTTATTGCTACTCCCTTTAGATACTTCCTGTAAAATCTCTTGCTCGCGCTCATTGATAGATACTTCATCTATCGTCTTATCATCTCTGGATTGATTCACTCGAATTTCATTACGACGTAATTGACGGAGAAGTGTAATTGGAATAACAGCTTCTCCCCTAAGAGCACAGCGAATTGCGTTAAGTAATTGTTCACGAGATGCTGTCTTGTTCACAAATCCAGATACTCCCGAATCATTAAGTAGATTGTAATGTGGGCTTATTTCATACCCTGTATAAATCAGTACTCGACTGTCCGGGTTCGCATTCATCATTCTTTTCGTAAGCTCCAACCCATTGATCCCTGGCATGTTTAAATCAAAGAGCATCACATCGAATTTCTCAGTCTTAACAATCTCCAATGCCTCTATTCCTGAAAGAATAACCGTTACTTGCATATCTGTATCCTGTTCGATCATATTCTTCGTTCCTTCACCAACAGAAGGATGATCATCAACTAACAAGATTCGTATCATCTACGTCACCTCCCTCACTCATCTGTATATGTCCAAGCTCAGTCTCCATTGGTAGCGTGATAAGCACCTCGAAGCCTGCTCCAACTTCAGAGCGGAAGTAAATGTCCCCTTCCAAGCTACGTACTCTCTCCTGAATACCAGCTAACCCCATATGCTGGAATGAATTATCGAACTCTCTTAGATCCATGCCTATACCATTGTCTTTATAATAAAGCCGAATAACGTCATTCTGCTCTAACTCAATTAGAACAGATGATGCTCCTGCGTGCTTGCTAGCATTACGTAGCAGTTCCTGTACCATCCGATATACGGCGAGGATTTGTTCATCGCTCAGCTCTTCTAGGAAAGGCTTGACCTTAAAGTCGATAGCAAAATTCGAGCGCATTTGCGCTTCTTCGAACAACCTCTCTAAAGCTTCGATAATCCCCATCTCTTTCAATAGAGGCGGTCTCAACTCATTGCATGTCTCTCTAATCTGATGGATCACATCTAGTAAGCCTTCGCGAATTGTATCCATCTCTGAATAAAGATCACTTGGCATAATCGATGACTTCATAGCTTCTTCCAGCCTCCGATACCAGATCAATTGATCTTGTAGTGCAGAGTCATGAAGATCTGATGCTAATCGGCGTCGTTCGTTCTCTGATAGATTGAAAATAAGCCGAAGTACCCAAGGTGATGCGCCCTTCTGCTTCTGAATTTCCAATTCCAAATCTGACAACAAGCCTTCAATTAAGTACAAATTCTCATAAACGATAGCACTATAATTAGCTAATGTATTTAACCATCCCAGCTCATCAACGTTAAACTTTGTCTGATTCTCCTTATCATCAATCCAAAGCACATGATAAGTCGAACTTTTATAACCAATCACTATACATAACCCCTGTGGAACCGATAGGGTCATTCCAATACTCAATCGTTGGGTTGAAGTTTGTAAGGCTTCTATCAACTCGAGGTTCACTTTCTCTAGGTTGGCATTGACACTTGAATGATGACCTTCCTTGTCAATATTCAACTCCAGAAAGGCAATCTGTTTCACTGGCAGTATGGAAAGAATCTCTTGTTCCAACACTTTCTCTAGATCAGCCCGCTTCATGACACGCGATATGCGCTTCGAGAAGCGATCTAAGCTTCCTTGAAAATTGTACAAATCTTTATTAAATCTCGGTCGTAGGCGAATATCCGCAAATTCCTTACCGAATAAAAAGAGTGTAATCATCATATAGACAGTAAGGAACATCTGTACCCATTTCACCCAGGAATAGTTATCATGACTCATGATGAGTACTGCAAGACCGGTAATAATCAATGTTGGAATGAATGCAATCAAGACATAATAAAAAAAACGATTCAATAAGAAATCCACATCGAACAACTGCTTGGTCATGAACATATACATATACACGATTGGAATAGCTAGCAAGAAGATCGCCGTTAATTCTGCGGGAACTAATACGACTCCCATTAGACTAGGGATTGCATATAAAAGCAAAAATGGCAAAAAACCGACCGCTTGACCGATTAAAGAAAATTTAAATAAGGACCGAAGATTATCATTTCGATGGTTTATATATTTACGGATTAGTTTATATACAATATAAACATTGGTAATTACGAAAAAGAGCATCATAAGAAGTGAAGCATATTGATAGATAGGATGATAACCTGTTAATACCTTACCTTGAAGGTAAAATAAAATTATCGCAATGCTAGTATAAAGAACCTTAAGCAGTCCTCTAGACACGAACCATTCCCCGTATCTCTTTAAATACTGATTCATAAATTGCATAAAGAAGACAGGTACTAGCATGAACGTCACACTTAGCGACAGCTGTCCAACGGGATTCAATCTTCCAGATGAGAAAGCACTCAAATAAGCTAGTCCAATAGATAGAAAGAACAAAATCAGATAATCGGCAGCTTGATCATCCTTTTTCTTCAAATACACTAGTACAGAAAATCCTGAAAGCAGAATCATTGCTGAAATTGGAAGAACAAAATGAAATATGACTTTATCTGTAGGTATTCCCTCTTCTACAGAAAGTGAGAACTGCTTAGCTCCATCTTGTTCTACCCGAATCAATTGAATAGCGGATGCAGCTTCTATATGAGAGTACTTCCTAACGGTGAAGTTAGAAGAAGTTGGTTGACTATCAATCTTCGTAATGACATCCCCAACAAGTATACGTCCATATCCCCAATCTTCTTCTGAAACTTCCGTCACAATATACTGACCCATCTCATCTTCCGATACTGTAACTCCTATAACCTGATAGTTTAATATGGAATATGACAAGTAACTCGTGAGCACAATGATGAGCAATCCGAACACCGTTACTCTTAATTTGTTTAACAATGACTGTGCCTCCAGATTATATGTAGGTTATTAATACCAAATATTCGCCTTCATTGGTTCATTCTTATTTCCATTCTTCAATACATCTATTAAAGCTCTATGTTCCACATCGCTGATTCCTGCCAATTGAAGTTGACCACCTTGTAAAGCAACACGAGCACCTTGATCTTTTACTAGCATTTGAACTAATTCTTTCAACATAATAATTCCTCCATTCGGTTTATATGAGTTGTTTTCCTCTTAATTCCAATATATCAGCATGTCCTATTAATAGAAACGAAATTATACCTCGTATTTACCACAATTCGTATTGCGGTCCATTGCGTGTCATTGCGGTGATAGATGTCGTCTATGATATGTCTTCCTAGTTATTCTGCTAGAGCAAGCATCTGCTCCTTCCAATAGGGTTCCATATTCAGCTTATCAATCAGATCCAGATACTTATAATAATGAGTTCTCATTCGAACAGATGTGTAGAGCAATGTCCCTGATTTCTCAATGATCATTTCTACATCCTCTTGGCGATGAATTACATCTTCAAGCTGCAACCGTCCTTCGAAATACTCTCGTACCCAACGATCCTCATCCGATAATGACTGTAGTAGAAACAATGTTGGAAGTGTTTTCTTGCGGTTTAGGAAGTCATTCTTATTCTCCCAATTGACTAGATCACGGATATCATTCTTAATTTGCGCTGCAATACCAAGTTCTTCAGCATAACTTCTAACCAACTGAATCAGCTCACTCTCGCCTGTAGCAAGCATCGTACCCACCATACATGCTGATACAAGTAACGCCGCAGACTTCTGTTCAACCATGTGGATATAATCATCCTCATTGTCGATAGCATTTAGAATATCTGTCGTCTGTCCATTAATAGCTGTTAGCGTCTGTTGACACATGATTTGGGTAGCCTCATGCTTCCATTCTAAGGGAAATGGGCTTGTAAGCAACATTTGCTGCGAAAGAGTTAACATTCCTATAGCTATATTTAGCGTGATCGCAGGATCCAGTTGGTTCCATACCATTCCCTTATTGTCTTGATCTTGTAAATCATCGATCATATCTAATCCAAGAATCATTAATTCAACCGCTGCTGCCGCACGATAAATATCGTCTCCCTCTCCACCAAACATCCGATAATGCAAGACTGTCATTTTACCAAAAAGCATAGATTCCTGATGTTTATCCACTATACATGCAAGCGCCTGCTCATAGAGGTAAGGCTCGATAAAATAGGTTTGAAAGCTGGATTGTAGTTCCTTCTCCATTTTGTCCATGAAACCGTCCATTTCATAACCTCCTAATTAATCCCTATATTCTCCATGTTAATATATTCGACAAGTTTTATCCATTGTTTTCCTTACGATCTATGATAAGACAAGATATTACGACACCATATTGGCCATCAATTTCCAGAAGATCCTTCGTTAGCTGATCATTGAATGTCATTAGAGGTTGAAGCTCCCAACCATCCCTATATACGCACATGGCTAGGCGTTCTGTTAATCTTCCACCCTCTAATAGATTAATACGATAACTATGTTCTCCAAATAACTTGATAGAACGTGGGATACTAGCTGTAATGAAAACAACACCTGTTTCAATTTTTTGTAAATGAATAGCCTCAAAGCATTTCTTCCAAACTTCCAATTTCACTTCTTTCACACGTTCTACCTCAAATTTATTGATACTACAGTAGAACAATTCATACTTGAAGGTAGTCTGATTCAGCGAAAGAACATATACCTCTGGTCCATCTTGTTCTCTACTTAATGCCTTCATGGCTTCATAATCGATGAACGGCTTAACTTTTTCTTGATGTTTGGATAGTCCCATCAACAATTCTACAACAAATGGATGGTTGTCCATTTCAGATGTAGTCAGTCCATACCTCTCTGTGGTGTAATAATGTTTATCAGATGTTTCTTCAATATTCATTCGGGTAAATAGGCTCTTCAGCATCTTCATCCGTAAACGTATCAACACATCCAAATTGGGATCATGATTAAAATTAATATTGGAATGCCAACCGATATAATTCTCCTGCATTTTGATCACATCCTCGTTGTTATTCCAAATGATTTATTCCTCTTTCAAATAGTACCTACGGACACTTTCAAACAACCTTCTCTTATAAATAAATCTTTAGCCTGCGAAAATACTGAAGCAGCATTTGTAGAATCAAGTAAGTAACGCATCATGAGTTCTTGCTTAATTTCTCTCTCATCTACTCCTATAATTAAGGCTTCTAATATAAGAGCCATAGGTTCACTAAGCTCCAACATTTTCTGAGTGAAATCATGATAAATCATTGGGGAATCACCGGCGAAAAAGAGGAATACATTTTCCACTACGATTGACTGTCCACTACCTTTAAGAGATCGAGGCCATAGATGTGTACGTGTCTGTAATGACACTCGTATATCATGAACACTAATTCCATTTAAGACTTGTGAATATTGACGTAATCCTTTAAGTAAACGAATCATTTGCATATAACGATGAAGCAACTTATGCTTCTTACGAATGTCACAATATTGCTGACGATTCATATAAGATGGAAGAAACGTACATTTGGAACAAGTATTCTTGATCTCACAAGTACTACATCCCCTTAGTAACTGCTCCTGTTCCGTAATCACAGCTGTTTTCGTGAGCAAGCTATCTAATGAATCATTAAGACTACCGATGGCACTACAACCACGACAACTTGATACTTGTGCATGTTCGTCTACAAATAGTCTGGGTAAATGTTTTGCTCGACAATGCTGGTCTCCAGACCAACGGCAACTATCCACAAGGTAAGATTCAACCTCATATCCGTGGAGAAAGGTTCCTGATTGACTGAACCATTCCACATCCTGTAGGAAAATTTCCAAATCACTCTCAGTATTGATCGCTAACATTTGGAATTCAACATCACTATCCTCAGTAGCTAAATCTCGCTCTTCTGCCTGCAAATAATCCATTTGACGGATATAAATGGGTTCCGTATGTAGAAAATCATTCATCTGTAGCTGATAGTCATATTCACCCAACCGATTCATTTGATGCGCATTGGACAAATAATATCCGCCCATTGATGCTTCCCCTATTAACTGATTAAATTTAGAATTCTCTTGCTTCCATACACCATCTTGATCATAATAAATCAAATCTTTATTCCCATCTGGAATTACCTGGTTTTCCTCAAATAGAAGGGCACTATTCAAGCCTGTGAGATTCCCTAGACGATCTGCAAATTTCGCTGGCCAATCTCCATCTGTAAACCCAATATGTTTCACTCCACCACCAATAGTCTGTTGCGGATAATGGCCTGTCATATAGGCCAGATACCCATTAATCTGTGCCTTTTCCGATTTGTTGACTAGCTGTTCGAATATGAGCTCAGCTATTGGTTCGGGTAGTTCTATTCGATTAAGTATCTTATCTGCTACCTCTGACTCCGCTCTAATATCATTCACTTCAACAAGTCCATTCTCTATCCATTTCTGAAGTAGCATAGCGGTATAGATAGGTTCCTCAATCTCAAACTCTTCCTTCATTTCTACTAGCGTAACTGTGAAAGACACGCGTTCATCAGATTGCTTCCAAGCTCTCATATAATTCGTATGTTCATAATTCAAGGAAGATTCCACACCGATTGACATTGGGATTTTGATATTCAATCGAACCATACCTGCTTTAGCGAGCCGCCTCAAGAAAGGAAGTTTCAACTCTTCCATTGTAATAGTTACTTGATAACTCACTAAGTGCTTCATTTCTTCTAGAACAGACAGCATTTCTTCCTTGGCTAATGGATCTTTTATTTCATTGAAGCCTTCTATGCTAAAGCATGGTTGTGCATGCACAGTATGCCTAACTATATGTTCTAAATCGCGCTTCAGCCGTTCTGGTGAATGTGTACGGAGCCCTTTGGATGATTTTGCTGGATTCCCTTGACGATCGGCCCATTTCACTGACACCATCTTTGTATGTCTCCCAGTCGTTTCCTCCCAAGACCCTGGTAGTTGATCCAACTCATTTACATCTATCATTTCATCTTGTTTATCAATCATTATCTTCTCAGCTTGCTGCCCCTGCTCCAATTCTGATCTACTAGAAACCCCTGGTATTTTCCACCATTTGTCTACTTCAAGATTCAAAAGTGAATGAAGTGTCTGCTCTGGTTCCCATATAACACAACCATCAACTTCCGTTTGCTTCAGTATTTCTTTAGAATTACGTAATGGTATCTCTCCGAACCAAACGATCCGAATTCTGTCATCTAGTTCCTTTAATACGTATGTTAACTTCTTACACAATGGATAACTCGCATAGGTAACATGAAATGCCATTATCCCGTTACCTAGTCCGATTAAGTCCTCCACCGTGTCATATAGATTTGATAAATTAGATTGAATATATTGTGCAGTAGCTGTTCCTTGCTTCTTAAAGTAACTTCTTATGTATTGACAATCTAGATGGTCACTTGCTTCGAAGATTCGAGTCACTTGCTGTTCGAAATGAACAAGAGTAATTCCATTGCCGAATGATAGACTGAACATCTTTCCAACTCCTCACTTTCTGGTGTTTAGCTTGTTGTTGTTTCCTTTGATTTCATATTAATCTATAGTTTCTAATTTCACACCGAAAACTAGGATGCTATTTACCACAAACAACTTGCGCTAGTTCACCATGTAAATACCGCATCATTAAGCTTTATTAATCCACTTTTTTTTGCGAATTCCGTAAGTAAACCACAACTTAACATTCTCTTTAGACACATAAAAACCGAGTGATACTAAGGGATAGATCCCTCAATATCACTCGGTTCATAGTTATACGTTATTATTTTCCCTGTTGCTGAAACCAGACCTTCGCCGCTTCTATTTCGCTTTGAGTTAATTGATGTCCAAAATGTTCCCAATGTACTGAAACATCCGCACCCGCACCTAGTAACAATTCTTGAAGGTCTTCTGTTTCCTGAGGAGCACAAATCGGGTCGTTACTGCCCGCCCCAATGAACACAGGTTTCCCAGATAAATTAGGTAATTCTATTCCTCTAAGTGGGACCATCGGATGGAAGAGAATTGCTCCATTTAGCGCCATATCATAATGAAATAGCATACTTCCTGCAATATTAGCACCGTTAGAGTAACCAACAGCCACTACATTACTGCGGTCGAATTGATATTGTTCAGCAGTCTGGTCTAAGAATTGATTTAACTCTTTGGTACGAAAGATTAAGTCTTCCACATCGAAGATCCCTTCAGCTAACCGCTTGAAGAATCTTGGCATGCCATTCTCTAGAATATTCCCTCTAACACTGAGTAAAGAAGATTCCGGAGATATCATTCTTCCAACAGGTAGCAGCTGCTGTTCCGAACCACCTGTTCCATGTAATAGAAGTAGTGTTGGTGCAGCAGGATTAGTTCCTTTTTCAAAAGTGTGTATCATATATTCTTCCTCCTCTAAAGTTCGCACAACAATAAGATTACTAGTCAGGTTTATTAAATTACTTATTCTTTATTTTGTATATCTCTATTTAAAGATAACTGTTCGAAAGTTTATTGTCAAGTCAACATAGACAGCATTTCTCTTCTAGCACAGCGATTGTTATAATAAAAGATGAAAGGAGATTATTATGTTCATTCTTATAGGTGTTATCTTTATTTTATTATATGCATTACTCGTCTTTTATATTGGTTGGAGTGGCTGGAAGTGGATGAAGCCGACACTTTCGCTCAAATTTAAACTCCTCTATATATTTACTATCATTTTTCTATCTAGCTCATTTATACTAGCAAGATTATTTAATAATCTATATATCAGTATTATTGGTTCGTATTGGCTAGCTTTATTCAGTTTGTTATTACTGCTATTGCCACTCGTACATATCACCGTCTGGTTGCTGCGATTGACGTCGCTTCCTAGACATCATGTCCTAAAATGGTCTGGAGTCATCACATTGATTCTACTGATCTCACTACTTTCGTACGGTTCATTTAATGCTTTCAGTCCTATCATCCGTACCTATGATATTACCATTGCCAAAAAATCAACATCCTCCGAACCACTGAAGATTGTGATGGCTTCCGATATGCATTTCAGTGTTCTATCTGGGAAGAATCATGCGACTGGAATGGTAGATGAGATTAATGCATTAAATCCAGATATTGTGTTGTTTCCGGGAGATATATTCGACGATCAGGTCGAGCAGTATATAGATCAAGGAATAGGACCAATTCTAGCTAAAATACAAGCTCCTTACGGGGTATATGCCTCGCTAGGCAATCACGACAAGTACGAAGGTACGATGGCGGAGCTCATCGATATCCTCGAACAAAGTAATATTCATGTATTATATGATGAATCCATTACAATCGACGATCGCTTCACACTCATTGGTAGGAAAGATCATAGTGACCCCGACAGAATTCTACTTTCTGACATTATGAAAGATCTAGATCTCTCGAAACCAATGATCCTATTAGATCATCAACCAAAGGATTTCGATATTGCACAGCAACAAGGAATCGATCTTATGGTCTCAGGTCATACCCATCACGGACAGATCGCACCTGCCAATCTGATAACACAACGCTTATTTGAGAACGATTGGGGACTTCTTCAGAAACATCAATTCCACTCTATCGTAACCTCAGGATTTGGCTTTTGGGGTCCTCCTATTCGCATAGGCAGTCGAGCTGAAATTGTGCAAATTAACGTTATGTTTGGTTTATAGCAGTGCTTCATTAAAGAAAAGTCGAGTGAAAATCAGTTACTAATCTGATTTCACTCGACTTTTCTTTATGCCTTCATGCAATTACATGGTCTCTGCGTTCTTCAGTGCATGATCCCAACTTGGGAAGTAGAATAATGCACTCCGCATTAACTCGGGATCGTTCTGCTTCACTTGCTTCTTGTTTACTGTCTCGCCATTGGATTGAAGTTGCCTGATGCGCTCTATAACATCATCTGCACCCAGTGTGATGTCCATTAGGTATCACTCCATTCTTTTTTCGCGTCTACTTCAGTAATGTTCCCCTTTCTTTTATGTTTTATACTGAATCCTATCTTTGATAATATGCCCTTGTCCTAATTGAATTTCAATAAATCCTGCCATAGAATATGGTTCGACATGGATCTGCTCGTGACTTCCGATAACAATGATATTCTTTACTTCAGAGAAATCGCTACTCGGCAAGGAAAAAGCCTTAGTATAGGAATATGTTTCACTAAGTGTCGTATAAATAGCGTTAATCAGTTTATCGTTCTTCGTTCTACCCATCAAATTCATGATAATAGATCCCATGGAGTTAAGTTTCTCTAGCGTCATTTCGAAGAATTCCAATGTTGTTAAATGATCTGGAGTTCCATCCTTTGTGAAAGCATCGAGAATAATGTAATCAAATCGATGTCGTTCTTGACTCTTAAGGATCTCTCGCCCATCCCCAACCACAATATTATCCCTTTGATAGTCAAAATATTCTCTACTTAATTCCACTACTAATTCATCGATTTCGGCTACCGTAAATTGCTTGTCTGGATAATGTCCAGCAATAGTCCCTATACCATGACCAATGACAAATACTTGATCAAATGACGGATTATTACGTTCCATGATATGTATGATTGCTCTCGGATACTCCAACACGATGCGTTTCGGATCCCTCAAATCTATCGCTCCTTGGACCGCATGATCTGAGAATTGTAAGAATCGATATTTTCCAATCTTCCCATACAAGTGATTCGCTTCATACACCGTTAATTCTTGATGTCTACTATCCACCTTGGCAAGTTGATGCAAGTGATTGATCTCCTTCTGTAACTCTTTAGTATGTATCCGTTTCGAACTTACTTGACTATCGACTAGTATACAATGTACTAACCTTGTTGTTAAATTGGATAACTTTCTACGAATAATAAAAACCTACCTATGCTATAATTACTATCGTATAGACAAGCGTTGACTTTCATCTTATTTATACTTTACAACGAGAGGAACCAACCTCATGACTAGGAACGTTCGATTTTATCATGTAATAGGACAATTACTAAAGGACGATTTTAAATTTAAAGTCGATATTTGGAGACTCCTTATTGAAACCAATCGATACTATGAAATCAAACATACCGAAGGTACAGTAAAAAGAATCTATAAAGAGAAGATCAATACTATATACAATGATACTCATCATTACTCCAATGGATTCTTATCTTGTTCAGCATTCTGTATGGAAGATCAAATTCACAAGGTACAAATGGGTATTATACAAAATTTAAAACATCAGGTTGATAACTACATGAATGATCTACTCCTGAACAAAAAAGAGATAGAGAAAAAATATCTCATATCTCAAGATGGAACATTCAAAGAATCCAATATTATCATCCACACTGAATTATAATTAACCCCCCGGCTAGCGAGTCGATAACTAAATCGATATCCATCTCTCACTAGACTGAAGATCATATATCAATCGAACTCGTAGAGGACTTCTACCCTCTTCATCAAACAATTCAAGCTTATTCATGTCCTGTAACCATGCCATAGGTATTTTATAATCCTCCTGCGGTCCAATCTGCCAGTAGCGGCCTAAGTGTATCCCATTCAGCTTTACGATCCCTTTACTCATCCCCGTCAATCGAAGCTTTAGTCTAGCATGAACATATTCCGGCAATGTAGATCTTGCAAATTGCAATGTATGCCATGAAGGTACTCCACAGACTTCCCTGTTGTGATCTTCAATGCGTTCCAGTGTGCTTACATCCTGCATATGCCAATCATTAAGTTCGTTTCTCGAATGATAGGCGATAAGTTCCAAACGATCAATCGGAGATTTCATATAACACATTTCAATCTCATTAACGCCTTCCCTAATGTGTGAGGAAATATCTGCCGTCTGGAATGAGACCCCATCCTGAATACCATTAGTCACGATCTGTTGCCCATTAATTCTAAGCTTATCGATCATCGCTCCAACCAGTATAGCTCGATCTTGATCCTTAAGTGTAAATGTCCGATGAATCACCTTTCCCGGTTCAACCTTGCAGACTTTACCAAGATGAATACTTGTGTTCTCGTATTGCCACTGATCGCGTATATCAACAGTACTCCCATCAAGGTAAATAGTGCCTGCTATACCCTTCATTTCACCAAGATATGGAGAGAAATTCAACCGCCCCATGTTCTGCACAAGAAATTGTAAGTGGTTTGTCTGATTAGGCACAAGATCTAGGAGTACACAAACTGCACCCACTTCTCGAATCAAATGTTGATTCCTTCCGTTCACAAAGACTCTAATGGTGTCTTGAACCGCCGGGATGACTACCGTTCTTTTCTCATTTTCTCCTTGTTCGAAATCGCAAGTATACAGAATGTGTCCGTACGGCTGTCCTAATTCGGAGAAGCCTATCGGTGCCTCTTTACTTGTACCACCAGCACGTAGGGATAATTCTGCCACTTGTGTTGTCAGCACATTTACTTCAGGTGCATCTAGATGCACATATGGTGATACGCCTACAGATCCATCACTAAATGCTTCAAGAGTATCCCATTTGCCTAGATGAAGTACTCCATTCCCACTTCTGCTTAGGGCGACTTTAATAGACCCGTCTTCTAAGATATTCATATCTGGATATCCTAGTGCCCAGCGGATACCTTTATGATCATCCACACGCCATGTATTTTTCGCCATTTCACCATTTATGAATATGAGTTGGAACTGTTTTTTGGCAATGATCAAAGAGATGACTTGTGTCTCGTTGAAGTGATAGTTATCCAGTGTAAGCCTTTTTCCGTCAGTACTGAAGTCCATCTGTTGTGATACAAGACCGTCTAGTTGAATCGGTTGTTCAGACTCTAATTCGACCCATGAACGCTCTCCATTGTCAGTAGCAATTATCAAAGTGTGAATCCCTTCAACCTCTTCATTACTGAGAAGATAAGTATTACTTGTTAAACGTACATTTGGTACAATCTCTACTCGCTCAAGTACTGGTGTGATAGCTCCCGGCTTAACCGTAACTGGAATTGTATTCCCACTGGCTAATGTAAGATACGTCGTCTCCCTCTCATCCTTTTCACTCTCTACAAACCAGATTCGCTGGTCTTCTTGCTCCCTATAGCGTGCTGTGAATCCCTTACTTAGTCTACTCTCAATATCTTCACATACACCTTCCACTGAATTCAATAGAAGTCCCTCGATCGCTTTAACAAAGTAGGCAAGCTTTTTGGCTACATTATATTTCTCCGTAACTCTCCCGTATTCGTTCAGTGGAGCATCATAATCATAGGAAGTCACCATGAAGATATCACTTGCACCAACCGTTCTTCCTCCATAGTTGCCAAAATTGGTTCCTCCAAAGAACATATAATGGCTAATTCCGCTGTATCCAGCGCGGAGTACCTCCAGCGTTCTTTTTTCATAAAGCGCCGCTGTCTTCTGTGTTGCTGACATCGCTCCCCAATGCTCGAACCAACCTGTCCAAAATTCAGTTACGATCTTAGGTGTATCCGGTTGTTTTGTGCGTAAATTATCGTAATGCTGGTCGGCGTTCGACCAGAAGTTTGCTCCTTCAATTGTTCCTTCTACACCACCTACACAGGTGATCAAGGGTACCTCAATCCCCCGTTGAATCAATCCTTCTCTCAGATGTTGCATATAATCGGCTGCAATTTCATCATCAGCTAAATAACCATATTCATTCTCTACCTGGACAAGTATAACTGCCCCACCATTTGTAACCTGACGATCACTTATAATGGGAATCATTTTATCGAAATAACGATCTACATAATCTAGATAGGGTTTATTATAAGTTCGAAATTTAATATCTTTTTTATTATTCAGCCACCATGGAAATCCACCGAAATCCCACTCCGCACAAATGTAGGGTCCCGGACGAGCGATTACCCACAGTCCCAATTCCGCACATAAATCGAGAAAATCTCCACAGTCGTTATCTCCTTCAAAGTTCCATTTACCCTCTTCAGGTTCATGAATATTCCATGCGAAATAAGTATCAACACAGTTCATACCTGCCAATTTAGCCTTAACAAGCACCTCACGCCATTCTTCTCTTGGCATACGAAAATAATGGATAGCGCCGCTATTCAGGAAGACCTGCTTCCCGTTGATTCTATAACTCTTAGAGTCATATTGTACAATCTCTTCTTTACTATGCATTCTCTACACTCCTCGTTGTCCTACTCTTTAATTTGTATATTCGAGATAACTATTGTCGTTACTGATTGATGTCCAACAGTCAACTTCATTCCATTTTTATAAAGTGGTAATTCTGATCTAGTCAAATTGTCAGTCTCTGAAGTCTGATAAATTTCTGCCTTTTCACTATCGAACTCAAACGATGTTAAATCATAAATAAGTTCTTTCTCCGCCTGCTCATTTCGCACGACGATGGTAAGCTGTTCTTTCTGAGCATCATATGCTGCTACTGTACGACCATCATCTGTACGTATGATCCGACTACCAGGACGAATAAATCGACTGAAATTAGCCATCGCATAATATTGTTTCGTTATCTCATAGCTCTCTTCTCCCAAAAAATCAGAGTGAATAAATCCCCAATTATTATTTGCACTCTCATCTTCAACGGCTTGCCAATATACCCAAGCAGCTGGTTGAAGAATTCGTAAATCGTATATAATACGCTCCGATAATTCCATAACACTGCTAATATCCTGATGATTATGTGGCTCACTGCCTCCTGTTCCATACTCAGACATCCATAGCTTTAATCCTCTTTCTGCTGTCCAATTCCGAAGTTCCTCAAGGTTCGCACCATTATACGTATGTGTATTTATTTGGGAAATGTTGCGAATTGTTGCTTCATCATAACCATGTATCATCTCTAGCGTTTCATCTACACTATTCTCGTCGGGGCCACTGATCGCTGTCCCTGAAAGTCCTTTGGACTGCAGTGATTCAGAGACCTTATTAATGATCTCTATCTGTTTATCCACGCTGAAATGGCTACCCTCTTGAATATTGCCCTTCTTCCACCAGTTCGAAGCGGGTTCATTAAGCGGATTCAACGTCCGAAATGTCACTCCCCATCTTGCCTCATACTGCTTAACGACTTCAGTTAAATAATCGGCAAAGGCATCATAATATTCATCCTTCAAATTATTCCCACCATCGACTGCTCCTGTCACAGAACCACTATTCGTCATCCAGTACGGTGGTGAATTGGAGAACGCCTCTGCAATCGTTACTCCACGTTGTAGTGAAGCTAGCAGAACAGCACGTTGTCCTATGTCTGCATCCCAATCCCACTGTCCTTCATTAGGCTGAAAGCCAGGAACATCGCCACCCGGGCGAAGCGTATTATTCTCAATATTGGGATCTTCCCCGCCACCGATATTGTAGCGAACGATATTAAGTCCAAGGCCTTTATTAGGATCAAACACCAGATCCATGACCTCATTTAGCTTCTCTTTATTTGTCCATTGCCCTAATACATGCCCCCACCAGGCAAGAGAAGTCCCCCAACCCTCAAAGCCATCATATCCATCCTCAGGTTGTACATGAATGGTTGATGAATCCAACTCAAGAAACTTCAACGTATTTGTCTCTGACTGCGATTGATTCATTATTATTCCTCCTATTATTCCAAGAGTGATCACTGTTACACTCAATAACAGTCCTACCCTTACACGTCTTTTCATATATTCTCAACTCCTGAATATTTGCATGACAACTCACAATGAATCTATTTAATACCAGCACTACCTCCACTAATATTCGCTTCATATATAAAACGTTGACCAAATATATACACAATAAGCATGGGTAGAGTCAGAAATAATGAAGCGACCATTACCATATTCCACGGTGGTACTTGCCCACCCGCAGCAGTACTTATCAGTTGTACTCCAAGTGCTAACGGCGTTTTTTCTGGATCATTGATATAAATTAACGGACCCATAAAGTTACCCCAGTTATAGGAGAATGAAAATATAGCAATCGCAGAAAGTATAGGGTAAGTCATTGGAAGTATAATTTTTGAATATATACCGAAGTACCCCATGCCATCAATCATTGCTGCTTCATCTAGCGATTTAGGAATAGCCATAACGAACTGACGGATTAGAAATACATTAAAAGCTCCAGCAAAAAAACTAGGTACAATGAGTGGCAAGAATGTATTAATCCATCCTAACTCTTTGAAAATGATAAATTGTGGCACCATAGTGACTTCACCTGGGATCATCATTGTACTAAGCAATACAGCAAATAAAATCCCACTTCCTTTGGCTTTCAATCGAGCAAAACCATACGATACGAACGAGGCCGATATAACAGAACCAACAACTGTCCATAATGTAATAATGATACTATTCTTTAAATACGTTCCCATATGATAATCAGTAAAAACTCTTGTTATGTTGTTGAAGGTAAACTCAAGTGGAATGAATGTAAACGCCGCTTTTACTGTCGTAGCATCACTCGCAAATGCTATAGATAACATGTATACGAAGGGTACAAACAACAAGACACCCACCAAGCACAATATTAGATAGGAAATACTCTTCTCCATCTTGGATATTCTACCCATTCTCTTTCCCCTCCTCGTAATGCACCCATAATGACGACGAACGGAACACAATAAGCGTCAACATCAAGATGATAATGAAAAGTATCCATGCTATTGCAGAAGCATAACCCATCTTGTAGAAGCGGAAAGCATTCTGGAACAGATACGGTACAACCATTTGACTGGCATTATCCGGCCCACCTGACGTCATGATAAAGACTTGTGCGAATGTCTGAAGCGCTCCTATGATACCCGTAACTAAATTAAAGAAGATAACAGGTGTCAGCATCGGAAACGTAATACTAAAGAAGCTTTGTCTGCTTGAAGCTCCATCAATAGCAGCGGACTCATAAAATTCTGGTGGAATTCCCTTCATCCCAGCCAATAGTAATACAACACCTCCACCTACACCCCATAACGACATGAGGATTAATGCAGGTTTTACCCATTGACTATCAAGCAACCAATGAGGTCCCTCAATTCCAATCAAACCTAATATTTGATTAATTATCCCTTCTGTAGGTGCGAACAATTGAACAAATAGTAACGAAGTTGCCACAACTGGTACGATTGAAGGTAAGTAAAACAACACTCGGAAAAAGGTGATTCCCTGTAGCTTTTTATTCAAAAAGTAAGCGATCCATAATGAAATTGCCATCCCTAACGGAACTGCAATCAGAGCATAAAAAAATGTATTACCAATGGACTTCCAAAATATCGGATCTGCGGTTAATAGTGAATTATAATTCTCAATCCCGATAAAGTTAGGTGATTGAAATAGATCCCAATCTGTAAAACTCATATAAATAGAAAATATAATGGGTCCTAAAGTCAGACCTAGAAAACCAATTAACCAAGGAGAAATGAATGTATAGAACCATAATCCCTCTCTTTTCTTCATCAATACACCTCCAGGGATTCTACAATACTCATAAGCAGTAGTTAATCATTATGGACAAACAGGGATCAGCCTCAGACAGCTAATCCCATGCCGTAATACGTAATGAATATATGATTCATCAACTTATTTGTATAGATTATCGAGTCCTTTTTGGATACTCACGACCGTATCATCGAGTGTTGCTTTATTCGTGAAATAGGTTCCCAACTTGTCGTCAATAACTTTCATCATTTCGTTCCATTTTGGATTAAGTGGTTGTTTGTAAATCTTAGATTCACTAAATGCATTCATATTAATTTTTTTACCGCCATACTCTGCATTTATAAATTGATCACTTGTTATTGCTGCTTTTGTAGCTGGAGCATCTTGCCCACTCTCGATAATTGGAATTTGGGCTTCTAATGTAGTCAGCGCTTCAATAACCTTGAATGCTTCTTCATGATGCTTAGAATCCTTCACTATCGTTAAGCCATTAAAGAAAGCATTGGTCTCTCCCCACATTGGAGAGATATCCCAATTTATCCCTTCAACCTTAGACAAAGAACCTATATTCCAGAAACCTGTTGTTTCCATTGCAATTTTCCCTTGTGCGAACAATGGATCTGCACCGATATTACCTAAATCGGCAATTTCTACTGGCGTTAGCGATGTGCCATATTTAAAACTCATATCATTTAAGAGCTGAAGTGCATCACGAACCTCTGGGGTATCAAATGTTGGTTTGTTATTCTCATCGAATAGTGAACCACCATTCTGATATACTAACTGCATCCATTGAGGCCACCAAGAACCAGGATAGTAACCCCATTGAACCGTTTTATCCCCTTCTTTTACTGTTAGTTTTTGGGCCGCGTCAAGCATCTCTTTCTGCGTCCAATCTTTTGAAGGATAAGCAACACCAGCTTTGTCAAACATGTCTTTGTTATAGAATACAACCATGGCACCTGCACGATCGACCATACCATAGTATTTACCTTCATAACTCATAATGCTACCGATATCTTCGGAGTATCTCTCCTTCATATCTACACCGTTAGCAGCGATTAAATCATCTAGCGCAATGATTTGATTTTTACTTGCGTATACTTGATAATTCTCAGCTATCATCATAATGTCGGGAGGAGTACCGCCAGCAATCATGGTCTGGACCTTCTGATCATAGTCACCAGCAACTAGAAGCACATCAACATTAATATTGGGATGGGTTTTCTTTACAATGTCTAACCGCGTTTGCATAACCTTCTTGTCTTCCTCAGATCCCCACATCGTTAGCTGCAAATTCACCTTTTTGTCGGGATCTGCTTTCACATCCCCATTACTTGTGTTGCTTGGTGAATTATCCTTATTACCACTACATCCTGCGAGAACACCAACAACTAGAAGCATAAGCACCATCAATATACCAATTTTCTGTTTAATTTCCTTCAACCTCCCTTAAATTTTAGAAATGTTGTGTTCGATTAAAGATTATGAAACCGATTTCATGAAATCGGTTTCATAATGCGATTAAAAAATACCCGTCTACAATTCGGGTCTCATTTAATCTACTACTCAGCTAATGAAAAGGCTTTCATTAGCTGTGGGTTTATTATATTACTACACTTTTTAACTGTCAATACTTCCTTTTATATCTTTTTGAATGGCCCCGTACTCTGCCGCATTACTAAGTATGGCTTCAGAACAATTTGTTTCTTGGGGTTATTACCATTAATAATCTGATCTAGCATCTCTACTGCCAGCTCACCCAACTGATTTGTATTTTGAGAGATTGTTGTTAATTCAGGAATAACAGCCGTAGACAATGGTGAATCATCAAATCCGACAATAGAAATATCTTCAGGAATTCGAAGGCCATGCTCAAATGCTGCTTTGATGGCTCCAATTGCCGTAAAATCATTTACACATAAAACAGCCGAAGGTCTTCGCACTTGATTCAGCATTTTATTCATCAAATCTCTACCACCTTGCACTGAAAACTCACCTGATTGGATCCATTCTTTTTTCAAATCTATTCCGTATTCTTTTAACTTTTTCTTAATTGCTTTTACCTTTACTAAAGTTGTTGAAGTATAATCCAAACCACCAATAAATCCAATATCTCGATGTCCCAAATCAATTAGATGCTGAGTTGCTATAGTTGCACCTTCTGCTTCATCTGTATAAATTCGATGCAATCCACTCTTAGGTAGGTTTCCGTTCACAAGTACTATCGGAACTCTCATTGCCATTTCAATCACTTCCTGAGACAATTCTGGCGGACAATTAGATAAATTTATTCTGCCTCCCAAAAAGATGATTCCATCCACTCTTTTTTCACGGAGAATACTCAAATATTCAGATTCACGACTGTAATCACCTGCTGTATTGCATAGAAAGAAAGTATATCCTTTGCTTCTTGCAACATTCTCTGCCCCCCAGAACACCTCAGGAAAAAATGGATTAGTGATATCCGGTAAAATCATGGCAATCGTACCCGTTTCTTTCTTCAGAAGACTTCTGGCTAGAGCATTGGGCTGAAATTGATGCTTTTCTATAGCTTTCAGTATCTTTTCCCTAGTGCTTGCTTTTACAGGGGCAGTATCATTTAGTACACGAGAAACCGTAGAAACTGAAACATTCGCTTCCTCTGCTATATCATATATAGTAATCGTTTTCATAAGATTCATTCCTTTTCATAAAATAATGACTTATCTCTTAATTGCATTAATGATAACAGAAGTTTTGGTCTAATGAAATGGATTTCATAAAAGCTAATTAGGTACTAAATGTACACATGTAAATACGAATGGCAGGATTATTTTTAATATGACAAAACACAGCCTCCATAAGGATAAAAGGCTGAATTGTCATTATAGTTACCTATTCTTTTTTAACGTTTAGAATGCGATACAGCTCATCAAGCTTTTGTATTTGATAAGTTGGCACAATGCCAGTGACATTAGGTTGCAAACCAGGGTTGAACCAACAAGTATCTATACCAGCTAACTGTCCTCCTTTAATATCCGCACTTAAGGAGTCCCCGATAATCAATCCATGTTCCACAGAAAAATTAGGAATTCGCGCAAAAACATAATCAAAATATTCTTTCATTGGCTTATTGTAACCCGTATCTTCTGAGACAAAAATATTTTTAAATAACGGATATAAGCCTGAATTGCGTAATCGTGTATGCTGAGTCTTCGAAACACCATTAGTAACAATATATAGGTCGTATTTATGTTGTATGTCCGATATCAATTCAAAGGCTCCATCAACTAGATCATGCCCCGCTTCTAGAAAGCTACGATATTTCTTATCTAGTAAGGATCCATCTACCTCTTGTCCGTATTCCTGAAAAAGAATAGCAAACCGAGTATTCACTACCTCATCACGATCTATCTTTCCTTCTTCAAAGGATCTCCACAGACCATGATTGATTCTCTTGTATTGTGCTTCGATTTCAGTGGTTAAAGGAATTCCTTGATCCTCAAAAAGTAAGCATAACGCCAAGTCCTCTGCTGCACCAAAATCCAATAATGTATTATCTACATCAAATAATAACGTTCGATATTTCTTCACTATGATCACTCCATGTCCTCAACGTATCTCTAACCCATGTTAGGCGACTTCGACTTCTTAGACTCACGTCCACCACCTAATTTAAATATACAAATGCCACCTACGATAATTAATACACCAATTAACTGTTGCGGGGTAAAAGGAACCCTCTCCAGACCTAACCAACCTAGTGAGTCCCATATTAACGCAAACCCGAGCTGGGATGTTAGAACAATCGCTATCGCATATGTAGGGCGAAGCAATCTCATTCCTTGGACCATGCAGATCACTACACCTACTCCAATCAAACCACTGAACCAGTACCATGTCTGCATATTCTGCAACGTAAACATATTCTGCCCTTCAAAGATCAGACCGATCACCAGTGAAGCTATGAATCCCATTCCTAAAACTAACGTAGTCGTCGCCCATGATCCCGCTCGTTCATTAACCTTACTATTGAAAATATTTTGTAAACTTACTAGTGAACCTGCGATAATCGCCAATACTAATCCTATAATCATTACCTTTACTCCTCTATTTGCTGGATCTTATTCTATGATCCATGAAGTCTATTCATAGATATTATGTGTGGATAGTGTTCTTAATCTTTCTATATCTTTCACAAGAATGAACCCTTTGGTACGTTCAATCAGACCCTCATTACAGAACTGTCCAATGATCCGATTCAAATGCCTATAACTAGTCCCAATAAAGTTCGCCGCATCTTTTATATTAATGGTGTTGGTCTCCCCATGAAATAGCGAATCGGATTCATCGAAGGAGACAGACAATATATAGCTTGCCAGCCGCACTTCCACCGAATGCATCAGATTGAAGCTCAACGTATTATTTTTAATCTGGAACTTTCGAGTGATGATATTCAGTAAAAATTGTAACAATGGTGCATCATCATTTCCATATTTCTTCAACCACCGATGATGAATACCGATCATACTAACTGATGATACTGCCTCAACCGTGTTGATAATGTTAATCCCCTGGACGTACTCAATGTCTCCAATGACCTCTAGGGGCTTCTTAAAAGAGAGAATAAGTGTTTTGCCATCCACCGAAGTGGTATATATCTTCACCTTCCCCTTCACTAGTACATATAGCATTTGTGAAGGATCTCCTTGAGAGCAGATGAATTCTCCTTGCTCAAAGCTATACAACGTCATATATGGGAGTAATCGTTCATTAAATACGGATTCCAAGTGATGTTCATATAAATATGAATCCATCAGTTCACGATCCTTTATTTCTTCCATTGCTAAGTCTCATCTCCAGCCTTTTACCTATACGTTAATCTAATCCATTCGTACGATCAAATCCCTAGAATTACTACACCAGCGATCATCATTCCGAACCCAATGAACTGTGGCATCCTCATGGTCTGCTTCTCCACACCGAACCATCCATTGATATCAATTAGAAAGGTCATTCCCAACTGTGCAATCATTAGGGCAGATATACTCATCGTAACACCAATCTGCTGAATGGCTGTGACTTCCGTAAAAATGATGATCGCTCCATATGCTCCACCACTTAAATATAACGGATTCACTAGCTTAAACCTGCGCCAACTCCCATCTCTGACGAATAGCATAATAACCATTGCAGCAATAAAGCCGGTTAACTGCGTTATTGTTGCCGCTTGCCATGTCCCAATATCTTGACTAATCCGTGCGTTCGCTACACCTTGTAAAGTAATAAATGCTCCACCCAAAAATGCAAATATAATCCCTAACATTGTCTCTCTCCCCGATTAAGTTTCTCTATTTCATTAAATGATATTTCCTAGTGTGTTGGGAAGGACATATGTCCTAAATTCAAGAAAGACATTGATTTTCATGCTAACTCATAAGAAATATTTGGAGTTTTATTACGGCTTCTAATAAAAAGAGGCTGCCGAGATCATCTCGGCAGCCTCTTTCATATCGTGAAGTCGCTCAATTATCTTGCAGTTAAACACAATACCTCTGTTCAACTTTATTGAAGTTTAAATTTGGAAGCCGCTAGAGCAAGCTCATGCGTCAGTTGTCCTATTGTCTCCACCATGTCAGCAAGTTGTTGTACAGTTGTCGACTGCTCCTGCATCGTTGCTGTCACTTCTTCTACTGATGCAGATACCTCTTCTCCTGAAGCTGAAAGGCTCTGTGCCGTCTCAAGAACTTCGTCTTTATCCTTCTCCAAATCAGACAGATCATCAGCCATTGCCTTAATTTGTTCCGTTATTTCGGTAACATTCTCTAAGATCGTTGTAAATGCTTGTTGCGTTTGACCAACAAACTCATCTTGTTTAACGGAAATACTGTGAATTTCATTTACACTCTCATTATTTTCCGCTACAAACATAAGGTTCTGTTGAACAATTGCATTGATTTCATTGGATTGCTTCGAGCTCTGTTCAGCAAGTTTGCGAATCTGAGAGGCGACAACCGCAAACCCAGCACCATGTTCTCCAGCTCTCGCAGCTTCAATAGATGCATTGAGTGCAAGTAAGTTCGTTTGGTTAGCTATTTCGCTGATAGCCTCCGTAATCTTACTAATATTAGCTGAACTTTCTTGAAGTTTTAATGTTATTACTGAAATTTTGTGAACCTCTTCTTCATTCTTGTCATTGATCTGTATTAGGTTCTCAACGACTTGATTACTGACAAGGAATACTTCCACAATCGCTTCGGCTCTTTCCTTCGCTGATTGAGCTTTATCATTCATTGCCACAAATTTCTCTCCAAAGCCGTAGAATTTGTCTACGATCTGATCCGTATCTTGAGATTGTGATTCCATCGCCCTAGCAATCTCCATTGATGTTACCGAGGTTTCGTTAACCGATTGTGCGGTTTGTTTAGATGTAACATCTAATTCATTTGTACTGATATTTAGAATTGAAATGAATTTATTCATATTTGAAATTAATTCTTTATTATGATCAACCATGCTATTGAAACTATCTGCCAAATCTTTAAATTCACTGTCATACTTACCACTGGCATTGACTGTCAAATCCCCAGAAGCAAGCTGTTTGAATAATTGGGTGAGCTTAATGATCGGTTTGCTGATATAACGTGATAGTAAAATTCCTAAAGCCACAGCAACTGTGATAGCTAGAACCGTGATAAGAACTATTTGCATGAGCATTGATCGGATAGGTCGATTAATATCTTCGTAACTATCTATGACAGAAACCATCCAATCTGCATTGGGAATTTTGTTGAATCGGAGATACTCCGTCCCAAGATCTGTATCCGCTTGGATCACCTTATCAGTTGCCCTTTCCTTAAGTGCTTCATCCATTCCTTCCAATTTCACTCCGACTCTTGAATCATCTAATGAATTGAAAAGCACTGTCCCACCACGGCTCAAGATTTCAATCTGTCCCTCGGCATTGATTTTGATATCTCCTAATTTATCAGTAAAAAACCTACTGTCTACAGTAGAAGCATATACCCCAATCACATTTCCCTTTTCGTCTTTAATTGGTTGCGAGAAGGCAATCAGTAGTTTATCGCTACTCTTCGAAACTATCGCATCACTGATAAAGGCTTTACCCTTCAATGCTTCAATAAAATATTCACGATCTGAGCGTGAAGTTCCAATGGTCTCGGCTTTGCTACTTGCAACGATTAGTCCCTTGGAATCCGTTAGTAAAAATGAATCCGTACCGTTTGTACCTTGAAAGCTACTTGTTAATGTTTCATTTGCCTTATTAAAGTATGGATTTTTTGCTGACAAGAAATCAGCATCCGACATTGTACCTTGCTCTCTGAGTTTCAATATATCTCGAAATGTACTATGATTCGAACTTAGGTAAGCAGCCTCCGATTGAAGTTGAACAGCTGTATACAGCCCTTCTCCAATCCGATCAGCATTTGCTGTGATTTCATCCTTACTTTTTTGCAATAGCAATTTCGATCCTACATTGTAGAAAACTATGGATGAAGCCAATAGTACGATAACTACTAATAGACTGATCAATAGCGGTAATTTAATAGTCAACGACATATTACGAATTCGGTTTAAAATCCCTTTTTTTTCACTCATGATGTCACTTCCTTCAACTTTTGATTTCTTAACATTAGGCATTCCTTTAACCTATATCGGATCATGCCTACAAAAATTGAATAGAAAAATTAGTTGTGATACTGAAGCTTCTTTCCAAACGTATATTGCCTTACGCTTACATTATCAATGACTTTCTCCATTCGGTTGATAAAAAGGCTAGGCATGTATCCTTCTTTAGAAGAACACATACCTAGCCTAGTTTTTAAAGAATCAATAATCAGAATTAATAACCTAACAAGCTCTTAGTCTTTTGGAAAATATCATTTGCCATATCCGTAAAGCGCGTACTGCCATTCGCCTCGACCTGTGCTGTATATTCGTTCCATTTTTCGAAGCTTTCTTGACCGGTAATGAACTTTAATGTCATCGTCTTCACGTAATCTATAAGTGGAGTCGCGATGAGATTCATCTGTTCGGTCTCCTCAGGTGTAGCCATGATTGGTGGTTGTAGCTTGCGAGGCTCCCGAGTCGTCTGGATGCGATTCACATAGTCCCTCTCGCCTTCCGACATTTTTGACATCTTCAACTCTGCGTTACCCCCGTATGCGAACATCCCGTTGCCGAATCCATAATCAACGTTTAATTGCTTCGTTGCACCTTCGTTCAATCCGTTGAAATAGATATCCGAATTAAGCACGATGTTTCCTTCTGCATCCTTGGTATAAGTTTCGCCTTCTACTCCCCACAAGCTGAGGGTCTGTCCTTCGTTGGAATACCAGAACCAATCGACGAAACGTAGCATCTTGATAAATTCTTCTTCTCCGAGATCATCAAGTGCGTTCTGGCTGATCATAATACCATTCTCTAGACGGGAAGTTTCAACTTGGCTCATGCCCTTCGGTCCACCGGGAACAGTAATCATGTACAGTTCACTGTTCGGTTCTTGCATCTTGGACTTGAAATCTGATAATAGCTGATAGTTGGAGTTAATCACATAGGAATCTCCCTTAAAAAACTTAGCTTGTGCTACATCGTCTTCTTGTGTGAAAGATTCCGGATCCATAATACCATCGTTTACAAGCTTATTGAAATACCCAAGATAATTCTTGAAGTCATCCGATCCATTGGCAAATGTAAATTGCTGCTTCTCGTGATCGAAGACCATACCATTGGATACTCCCCAACCGGCTGTGACACCATATTGAACTGCGGCGATGTTCAAGGTGGAATCACCTTTGAATTGATCAGAGAATACATATGGCTTACCGGTAAAATCTTTAACTTGTTTCATCGCTGCAGCGAAGTCATCGTAAGTCCAATTCGCTTGTTGTCCCTCAACATCTACGCCCGCCGCTTCAAAAACGTCTTTGCGTATGATATAGGAATATCCACCGCCTGCAACCTCCCACATACCTGGAAGAACGTAATATTTCCCGTCTTCCTTCAGCTTAGCCTTCAGATCCTCTTCCATACCCCAATCTTTTACGGCTTTCATGTAGTTCGGCATGTATTGCACCCAATCGCTGACAGATACAATTTGACCTGACGCCACGAATGCGGATTCATCATAAGTCTTAGGGATAATGTAAGGCGCATCTCCGCTGTTCACCAATAAAGACTTTTGATTTTCATATTCCGTTCTAGCCGTGGTGGACAAGTCGAATGTTACATTCGTTTTTTCTTGAATGGCGCTCCAAAGTCTCCAGTCCTCCTTATAAGGATAGTTCTCATGGTCACTATACATCATGGAGTAAGATACCGCTTCATTGGAGTGGAACGTCTGATCTTCCCCGAATGTGTAATCTGATGCTGCACCCGTCTCATCTTTTGAATCTGTATTAGCTGATGGTGTGAGCGATTCGTTCTTGGAAGCACCTTCGTTTCCAGACGAGCTACATGCCGTCAATACTACCATCAATACCAGCATTACCATGAATGCCACCTTACTGAATTTGTTCATACTCCTGCCTCCCTTTATCAGTACTTGTATTTTATATATAACGGAAATGGCTTAGCCCCTCCGATTATATCGATTAACCCTTGACAGCTCCGATCATCATCCCCTGCACGAAATACTTCTGCACGAAAGGATAGATGCAAATAATTGGCAACGAGGTGAGAACCATAGCCGTCGATTTGACGCTTGCCGCAATTTGACTCGTCTGATCAGACGAGGCTCCGATTTCGGTTGGACTGACCGCGTTGTCGATAATTTGTTTCAAATACAAGGCAACCGGCCATTTATCCTTCGATTGCAAATAGAGTGAAGGTCCAAACCAGTTATTCCACATGCCCACCATAACGAACAACATAATCGTTACCAATATCGGCTTCGATAAAGGAAGTATAATTCTTGTAAAAATTCCGAATACACCTAGACCATCGACTCGTCCCGCTTCTTCCAATTCGTGAGGTATGCCGGCGAAGAACGTCTTCATCAGAATGACATTAAAGGCGCTGATCGCCCCCGGGATGACAATAGCCCAGATCGTATCTCTCATGCCTAATGCTTTCGCAACCAGGATATAGTTCGGAATGAGACCACCGCCGAAATACATCGTAAACAGTACGAACGGGATGAAGAATTTATTAAGCCGCAGTCTATCTTTTGATAGCGGATAGGACATGACTGCCGTCGCGGCTACCGCGATAAACGTACCTACCACTGAATAAACAATCGTATTCCAGTAGTATAGGAAGAAATCAGGCTTGCTCAATATGACTTCGTACGTCTTGGTCGTAAATTCGACTGGAAAGAACGTCACCTTGCCGGCATAAATGGCGGCTTCAGAGCTGAAGGACTGCGCCACAAGATAGACGAACGGATATAAGGTAAAGAAGACAATCAGTATCATGAATAATCCGTTTATAATATTGAAAGTGTTAAACACTGGCGTTCGTTTCACTTAGATCGACTCCTTTCTACCACAAGCTTGATTTCGTAGTCTTCTTCGATACTTGGTTAGCGATCGTCACTAATATCAATCCGATTACACCTTCGAACAGCCCTACTGCCGTCGCATAACTGAAGTTACCGCCAGTAATCCCCATTCGGTAGACGTATGTAGAGATGACGTCAGCTGTTTCATAAGTCAGAGGATTGTACAGAAGCAAGATTTTCTCGAAATTCGAACCCAAGATGCTACCGATATCCAAGATCAAGAGAACCATGATCGTCGGCAGAATTCCGGGAATCGTAACATGCATCGCCAATCGTAATCGGTTTGCACCATCAATCTTAGCTGCTTCATAGAGCGCCGTATTAATGCCCGTCATCGCCGCCAAATAAAGAATCGTTCCCCATCCGAGACTTTGCCAAATGCCGGACGTGACATAAATCGTTGGAAACCATTCCGGCAATGAGATAAATGAAATCTTCTCGAAACCGAGTGAAGACAATACATAGTTAATCGGTCCCGATAAGGAAACCATCTCCTTAACCATCCCCGCCACGATGACCATTGAGATGAAATGGGGAAGGTACGATACCGTTTGGACAAATTTCTTCAACTTGACTCTCCGCAATTCATTAAGCAATAACGCGAACAGCAAGGTAATGGGGAATTTAACCAGAAGGTAACTGACACTTAAGCTAAGATCGTTGAAGAAGGCTCTCCAGAAAGTCGGATCCTTCATAAACATCTCAAAATACGTGAACCCGACCCATTCCGAACC
Organism: Paenibacillus crassostreae; assembly: GCF_001857945.1. Taxonomy (NCBI): domain Bacteria; kingdom Bacillati; phylum Bacillota; class Bacilli; order Caryophanales; family Paenibacillaceae; genus Paenibacillus; species Paenibacillus crassostreae. The sequence continues at coordinate 3,310,612 of NZ_CP017770.1, read as the reverse complement.
GAAAATATTCGGTCCGCCTCTATACTTCCGGAAAGCGATAATGCTACCGAGCATCGGCGCATACTTAAAGATGATGAAGTAGATTACCGGTATGACTAGAAACGAATAAAGCTTCCATTCCTTTTTTACATGTTTCCAAAGCGAACTTGTATTTACAGCCTTATCTTGCGTATGAGCTGCCATTCCATCATCACTTCCTTACGAAAATTGTAATCGCTTTCATTAGTTGCGTCTTCGATCTCTGCCAAGTAATCATGTTGCTCCAACAATGTATCGAAAAACATCCTTGGCCATCAATGTTCAAAAACGAATATGATGTACGATATCGAGAAAACTACGAGTGATATCTTGAAACGAAGTGACATTTTCCTGAATCAGGCGTTATGGAATACAAAAAAGACGACCTCCAAGTGCTTAGAGGTCATCTATTTACATATCGTTGATATGCCGCTTGTTTAATTTCCAATATCCGTTCAATCCCCAACAACTTCAGTTGGTTCACCATATCGTCGTAAGCGTCGATGGAATCCACACCCAGGATAATTCGGAGCTCCGAATCTTTTACGTATTCGTCGATCCCGTCCATCAAAGTGGATAGCTCACTGGCTTCTTCTGACGTTGGCGTAATTGGCGGCAGCAAGTAGTCTTCGTGTTTCGTGTTTCTCCAAACTTCTATAGCTTGATTCGTTTCTTCGAACCTCCACTCCAATTGTGAATAGCGTTGGATCATCGGGAAGTTCGTTTGGTGCGCGTATTGAAGCATCACTTGGTCACTTGATATTCCGTCTGAATTCTCTACGACCAAATCTGTATACACCGGATGGCCATTCTTCATTGTATACGTTACATCTTCAATGCCGAACGTGTTGAGCAGACTCCCTTCTTCCGAATACCCGTAATCCAACCACCGAACTGCCGCTTCCAGATTCTTCGTCGTGGCATTGATCGCAGCCGAACTGGTACCTGCATATGCGTTATCAAGCTGTCCAAATTTAGGAATCTCCCCTTCTCTCAACGTCGGATAAGGTGCTGCCGTATATCTAGCTGTAGAGTCATTGTCCAGCGCCGCGAGGTTATATTTTTCAATGTAAGAAAACCAGCCGATTGTTGCACCACTTAATCCAGAAGACATCTTCTTGTCCACGGATTCCAAATCCAGAACAGCAAAATCTTTATCGATCAACCCTTCTCGATACCACTTGCTCATCGTCTCCAAATAGTCACGATACTCCGGTTCCAGATAACCGTAAATTACCTTTCCGTCTTCAACGTAGAAATTCCCCATGACACCAAACGCTCCAGCGAAACCTGCCGTTCGTTCACCCAAGAATAGGGTTCGGAACGTCAACGGTGCCGTTGCCCCCTTCTTGTCCTTAAATGCCTTCAAGGTCTTGTACCACTCATTGATCGTCGTAGGGATAGGGAGTTTCAACTCGTCAAGCCAATCCTTGCGAATGATCGGTCCACCGTACACCTTGCCCTCTTCCGAGCGAATGAATGGGAACGCGTAATAAATGCCGCTATCCGTCTTCACCATTTTATCGATCTCGGGGTTATCTTCGAGTACACGCTTGAAATTCGGCGCATACCTATCGATGACTTCGTTCAGAGGCATAATATCCCCCTGCTGGATCGCCTTCTCGGGTCCTCCCGGAAATTGAAGCCAGTTATTCATAAAGATATCCGGTAAGTTTCCAGAGGCAAGGAGATAATTGAATTTATTATCCTGCATAGGGACACCACCGAGATGTCTAATCGCGATGCCAGTTCTTTTCTCGTATTCCTCATCGATAGGACCCTCATTCGGCATCCCCATGTCGGGGAATTCTGTCATTAACGTCAGTTCCGGAAGTCCTTGCATAGGATATTCGAACGGTTCTCTGGTCGTTGCGGGATCATTGCTTCCCGAAATTGTAGACTCTGTGTGTATCTTTGTCGATGAGCTCTCTTCCATGCTATTCCCTCCGAAGCATCCAGCCGTGAATATGGTTAATCCGACGATCGCGATCCAACTCATCCTCAGCAAACCGAAATTTCGCGCTTCCATGGTAAAGTTGCCTCCTTTATTTGTTGCACTTTTTATTGGATCATCTTGTACTTTCCGGGCGTGATGCCTTCGTATTTCTTGAATACACGAATAAACGCATGACTGCTTGCGAATCCAACCCGAGCAGCGGTATCATCGATGCTAGCCCCTTCTAGTAAGAGTACTTTGGCAGCTTCTACGCGGGTTTGACTAATAAAGTCATGCAAGCCCACCTGCCCCATCTGTTCGCGGAACAATCGGGATACATACTGTGGCGTCAGTCGGAATTGATCTCCGATCAGCGATACGCTTAGGTTTTTGTCGCTGAAATTTTCTTCCACGAACTTGGTTACTTTCTCACCGATTCCGGCACTCGTCTGTCCGTTCTGCTTGCTACGGATCACATGGCATACCCGATCAAATATATCAAGAAGCTCTTGACGGAATTCCATCTTCGTCGAGCATGACAACAGTCGCTTGAGCGGGCGCCATTCATCCCACGCGATGCCAGCTTGATCTTGGTCAGGAATCGTCTTGATCAGTGTCGTCGCTACGTCAAGGAGGACGCACTTCGCGATTTCATGAGACATTTCCTTCTGGAATGCGTGTTGTATGACGTTGTCGATCATATGCTTCGCTTTCTCGAACTCGTCAGCTTTCAAGTAATTGATCAGAATCATCTGATCGTTCACAGTAAAGAAATAACTGCTCTCGCTCGGTTTTATATCCCCGTACCAGATCAACATCCCTTCCCCTAGCACCATACGGTATTCTTGGGCTTCTAAGGCTTGAAGGAAAGCCTGATGTACACCATTCAACCCGATTTGTAGCTCACTCCCCACCGACGTGAACCTAAGCTTGTATCGAAACGAGATGAATTCATAAGCTTGCGCTAAATCATCCTCTATATCTTCCTTCCATTGCTCCGTGCGATCGGGATCGATATTTATAACCGCCGCAAGCATACCGTCTACGTCTGCGAAATGTATCGTTAAGTGCCTGCCTACAGTATCTTTGACGATATTGGACACTATAAACTGCGACAAGGCTAGATCATTTATATCCCCCTCGTTGCTATCAATATAGAACAACAGTACTGCGAAATGATCGGTTGTCCAAGGTAAATTGTGCACTTTCGCCAATTCCTTCAATGGGACGTTCCGATCTGTCTGACCTTTCAGTAGCCTTCCTAGATAGTAATTCTGTAATACCAGAAGCTGTTGTACGTGTTTATTGTTTATGTCATCCCGCTCTCGAATTGTCTCAAGCACACTTCTCCGAATGAACGTATATTCGTCCAAGTCCGGTCTATTCTCTCGCAACGAACTTCGGGAAAAGACGTTCACCAATTGTCGTACCGGATCATAGTTTTTACGAGCGAAATAATAAATTACCGCGCCGCCAATCGCAAAGCAAAGTAATAGCCCGAGTATGTTCATCGTCCGAATGGCCTCGGCACGCTCCCAGAAGACGTTGGTTGGAAATACGCTAATGTACTTCCATCCCGTTATATCTGATGACTCGATCGTAATCATTGACTTGATTCCTTGAAACGAATCAGTAAAGGCGCCCGACCTGTGTTCCGTCCACGCCTTGTACGAAGAAGGCTCGATTGTCCCTTCTTCGGTGTTCCTAATCAAAATTTGTCCGTTCGTATCCATAATGAACACTTGCCCTTGCTTCACCCAATCGATGTTTGCGAGCATGGTCATAATTTTCTCGGTATTAAGCGGTATGAGAAGCTTACCCGACGTATCGCCCCCCGTTTGTATTGGCAACGACCGAATATATGTAGGTGTATATGCGAATTTTCCTTGGTTCTCGACCGGAATCAACACATAACTTCCCGACTGATCCTGGGTTATCAACTCAACCCAATCCTCGTAAGTGAACGTCTGCGTCTGATGCTTCATCTCATAAAACAGCCGCGCCTTTACATACGTTTCGCTGGAGAGTACCGACTGCAGAGGTTTTGAATAAACATAAATATCCTTAATAAAATCGTTCGTGGATAACAATTTGTTCAGCTCTTGTTTCATCTTATAAATCTGGTAAGCGCTCTCATTAACTGGCGTAGCCAACAAGCTACGAACTTCTGGATGAATGGATAGCTGCGTAGCTAGACTCTCCATTTGTTGCAACTCACCTTCCACAATATATTTCACTTGATGTAGCATCGCGCTGCTCGCCCGTTCTATCTCGAACTGTACGATCCCCCGAGTCTGGCTATATATTATTATACTAAGAATGACGGGTATGCATAAGATCACGGCGTACGATACGATCCATCGAAATGACACACTTCGCGCGAATTCCCTTCTCCCCAAGTTCAATTATTTTCCCCCAAACCACTATTCAATTTGTATAATTTTCATACTTTGTATAATTTATATAATAGCATGAATCGGCCGGAAGCTTCATTTCTTATTCTTCATAAAGGTGATCCATTTTGGAGACATGCAGTTAAATTAGAATATAAAGCTTTTTAAAGAGACCACTGTAGTTGTTAAATATATCCTCACTTTTTAATACAAAAAAACACGATGGGAAATGGATGAGGAATCCAATTTCATTCGTGTTAGGGAACAGTTATTTTTAGCCAATAATATATATGCCGTGATCGGTAATCATAGGCTGATTCCAAGAAATTTTTGGCTCTAAATAACAAAAAAATATTTTTGAATGATGTAACTTTTCATGCGAAAGTTTTTGCACGGTACCATTTATACGTTTCGGATACGATGTCGATTAATGCGAATAATGCAATGATATAAATGAGTCCATCAGATATTCCATTCCATATCGATACAACTGCGTCATATCCTTCTCCACCGACGGACAAGAGTCCTGCTGACTCCATCTGTGTGATGAAATTAGGATTCCAAATGGCTGTATTGGCAAGCATGACGCATACTAATATTGTAGATGCAACCGATATTACGATGTGAAACGCTAGCATTTTACCTGTTCTTTGGCGCATGATGATTCTGATGCTTTCTTTTAAGATGCCAAGTGCGGCAATTATCCATATCATCGGCAAGTAGTCGTAGAATACGTCTGCATTCAAAAACGGAATGTTTATCCGCACTCCGTCATTAAACCTCCATATGCCGAGCAGATCAATGGAGTATACACATAACACTGTAAACAACACTGTAAAGATGATGCCTGTAATCGGTTCACTCATTTTGATTTGCTTTTTTATATCGGGGATTTGCGGCAAATCAGACGGGTTCCACCCTTTACTGTTGTTGTTTATGACGGCGGCATTCTTCTGGTGATAGTTATCAATCAATGCGAATATGATTGTGACCCAGAAAAAACCTTGGACTACTATCGTCATCAGGGATACGAGATAACTTGTGAAATGTGCAAGAATTTCTAGAGGTTCCATGATCATATCAATCGCAAACAAAATAGTCATAGTAATGACTATTGAGATAAGAGATATTTTGAGCGTGGTAATATATGGCGAGAACAACATTGGACCGATCAAGTACTGATCATATCCACGATATTTCGCAGCTAATGCATTAGGATGACCAAGTTCAAGTAATACACTTTCCACATCCTTTTGGGTCGCTTGGCCAGCCAAACTCCGCTCCTCCAGCATATCTTCGATCAATCCAAGCAGTTCTTGCTTAATATCCGCCCTCTGCTGTTCAGGCAAACGTTGTGTTACCGCATAAATATAACGATCAATGATCTCCATCTTCTTATCCCCCTTCATTGTCATCAATGATGTCTTCCATGCTGATAATTAATTTGCGCCATTCCCGACATAATCCCGCATAAACTTTCCTTCCAAACGGGCTAAGTAAATAGTATTTCCGAGGGCGTGCTTCATTTGTGTCCCATTTACTCTCTAACAGTCCCTGCTTCTCCAACCTTCGCAACAATGGATACAGGGTGCCTGGATCAACGGGTATCCCTTTCTCAGCCAATACCGGAACAAGAGAGTATCCATACTGTGGTTTGGACAATTGACTGAGCACACTGATGACGATTGTCCCGCGCCTCAGTTCGCTTAACAAACCGTTAATTGTTTCATTCACATCAGTCATTTGATCAACTCCTATTTTTATTATACTGTATGACGCACACTATTGTGAATATAATAATAATATTTAGTTCACTTTTCCCCCTCCAAATAAGTTTGATGTAAAAGCTGGGAAAACATTGGGAGCGCTGGAATTCGGGAAAATAAACGGAATGATGAATCGAGAAAAGTCCTGATATATCAAGGGATTCGGGGCGTTGGTTGAGTGGATGTAGTTCTCAAATCGTTCCCTCGCCCTTTTACCCAATTCCTTGCCTTTCCTGCCTTTCCTCCTGCCTTTTTCTCACTTTTCTTCTTGCTTTCTTTCTTCAAATCGTTGCTTTATCGGGCTTTTACTCCCGCATTTATTCATGCCTTTCTCAGGCTCTTTTCAGGATTTTTCCTCGCTTTTTAAAACAAAGAACACGAGGAGAACTGGATGGATAATCCAATTTCGACTCGTGTTAGGAAACAGTTATATTTGCCCAGAGAACAAGTTATTTTACTTGGCAACGATTATTTTTTACGATAACAAACATTTTGTTGTAATTTTGAAATAAAGTTCGATCATTTCTGTGATCCTTATGTCATTAAAGCGCCCGATAATGGTAAATCGTTAGGCAGAAGTGGTACTGCACTTATTTTGCAGAATTGCCCCCTAATTGTGCTCCCATTTTTCAACAACCATTCCATTTTAATTTGTCCTTCTATAAATACGACGAATATACATTGGTGAAATCGACAAAGGAAAAAACTTTTTTAGCATGTTGAGTTGGTCCTCTAAATCGGCTTCCATGACCAGAGTTCCTAAGTCTCGTAAGAAACCCCAATCCAATTTCAGCTTCCGAACTTCGATTTTACACTCGCCTCGACCAATCCAAACCGGTATCTGTAGAGCCCAATTGAGCGCCTCAACTTCTGAGTTGACCTCGATTACGGTATACTCCGCAATAAGCTCTTGATCTACCGGAAACGGACCGACTAGTAATTCCGGTTTTCCACTATCCGTTGGATACGTTATCCTTATCCCGGTTGAGCTTGGATGGAGCGGCTACAATTTACCCCTGCTTCCGATTACCCGGTCGCCTTGACAATGAACATAAATCGCATTACTGTTTCCCTTCTCATGGGGAAGATCACTTAAGGGCAATTAGCTGCCACAACTCTTCCCTTACTATAAAGACGATTGGGCAACTCTGTAATCGACAATGCGGTAAAAAAAATTATTTCGATGTGCGAGAATCACATTCAGCTACCCGGTTCAGTAGAAGTTCACGTTCACGTTCACGCTCATTCCTTGTCATAGATGCAGTGTATTCAAATTCTTTACGGGCTTCGTCAACTCTCCCAAGCTTCACTAGGAGATCCCCACGAACACTCGGTAGTAGATGATATCCCTTTAAGGAAGATTCGGCATAGAGCTCGTCGATAATCTGAAGCCCAATGGCCGGACCAAACGCCATAGATACGGCAACTGCCCTGTTTTATTCGATGATTGGCGAAAGTGCAACTCTCGATAGTGCTTCATAAAGGGCTGCAATACGGATCCAATCAGTCTCTGTCGCGGTATGTGCCTGTGCATGACAAGCCGAAATCGCAGCCTGCATCGAGTAAGGTCCGAGTGGTCGTCCAAGCTTCTGGCTTCGCTCGAGAGCCGTTAATCTACGGCGAATTAGCAATTGATCCCACTCGGCCCGGTTCTGATCCATGAGAAGAACAGGTAAGCTTTGCGGACTCTATTCGCCATATTGAATCGATGGTTCGATTACATGGAGATTATCTTACACGACCTAGCAGAGTTTATCGGATGGTTACGGAATCCATATAGCAGTCACTAAATATGACCGTATAGAGCATTTGAAACAAGTATATGAAGCAAGAAAAGTAAAGACTCGTAAAACAGTTGATGATGCGATTCAAAGGCTCATCTGAGCCAATGGTAAAATTAACTTTAATAGTGTTGCAGAAGAAGCAGGAATTAGCAAAGCTAAATTTTTGCACCTCACAAGTTTTTTCTTTTATTTTTGAATTTAAATCAAACTTTTTATTCTAAGTGTAATTTAGGAACTGAATTAGTTATACAGATTTAATACTTTGTTTAATATTTCTTTTGTACTTTCAATTAATTCAAAAGGCTCCTTAATAATCGCATTTTCTCCATATGCGATAAAGTAATTTGATAAAAAGTTAATATCATGTTTTGCAATCATACCTTTTATAAATCCTGATCCATCTTCCCTTTTTCTTAAATGAATATTTGGCCAATTAACAGATTGAAATTTTTCTACTCCACTTTCAGTTAACTCCACATATATTTCCATCGTTTCCTTACTCTGATTAATAATTGAAAAACGATTCTTTAAATTAATATTCGATAAGTCAATGGGATCATTTTTTTCATCACGTTCTACCGATTTTATACGATCACATCTGAAAACTCGATATTCTTTTCTAAAAAAACAATAAGATGGACAATACCACTTTCCTTCATTTGCATAAATACCAATCGGTTGAATACTTCTTATGCTAGTCTTTCCATTTGTTTCATAACTAATTATTAGACGGTCTTGTTGAATTGCCGCATCTAATAGCTGTTTTAAAAATGGGATTTTTTCTTGTTGATGTATAGATACAAAATCAATTCTATCTTGCATTCGATCAATTGTGTCTCTAATATCACCGGAAAGATTTAAATAAAATTTCTTTTTTATTGATTCATACTCAATATCAAATGGAAGAGAAATATAATGTCTTAATGCATGAATGGCAAAAAATATCGAAACAGTTTCATCCTCACTAAATACGATGGGAGGAAGAATTCTTTCATTTAAGACTTGATAACCTCCATGTGGACCTACTTCAGAGTATAATGGTACCCCCATCTCACTCAATTCTTGCAAGTCTCTTAAAATAGTTCTTTTTGATACCCCAAACTCTTGTGCTAATTCTCTAACTGTAAATCTTTTTTTTCGATTAACCATCATGATCATTTCATTTAATCTTTTTGCTTTAGACATGCATACCTCCTAATAAATAACAGTGACAAAGATTGTCACTATTATAATATATAATGAAAAATAGATAAAGAATAAGGAGGAAAAACGTTTCATTAAAGGTCTTTGGAAATAAATTATGGAGGGATTATATATGTATGTAACAATTTCAAATTTCATTAATGAATGGAACAAGGAAGCTATATTAACTCAAAACGTTTTAGATGGTTTGACAGATGACTCATTGAAACAACAAGTTTATTCAGAAGGTCGTACACTAGGAAGAATTGCATGGCATTTAACAACAAGTATTCCAGAATACTTGGCTGAATTCGGGTTGAAGATAGATGTAGTAAAAAATGCAGAAGATGTCCCAACATCTGCTAAAGAAATTGCTGAAACCTTTAAAAATGTAAGTTCAAATGCAACCAAAGTCATTGAACAACAATGGACTGACGAATCCTTAAAGGAAGTACAAACTGCATTTCGAAGAGAACAATCAAATGCTACGATTATTATGGGACTTATCAAGCACATCGTTCATCACCGTGGACAAGTTACTGTTCTTATGCGCCAAGCAGGAATAAAACCTTTCGGAGTTTATGGACCGCCAAAAGAAGATTGGATTCAATTTGGGGTGGAAAATCCACCTCTATAATAATATGGTGTTAAAGGGTAGCGTTAATTCAAAAAGGATTAACGCTTCTTTTTGTTGAACTTATTGAACGGAAGCTAAAGGATGATACATATTGTACATGACTAATATGTATCATCCTTTATTTTCTATGACTTTATACAATTTAGGTCTTGATAACGTATGCTAAGCAAATTTCGACATGGAGAAAGCCGATTTTTCCTACGCTAAGAAATTCAATTTACTTGGTTACGCTGCAAGCAGCGGAGAATTAAACCATTAGGGATTAAAAAGTTTACGTATGCTTTCTTGATCAATAGCTACATTTGATCCAAAAGGAAAAAAATAACGGAGTTGCCATTGCTGTGTCTTAACAGCCTGTTTGACTACAGGTTTAGTCCACGGCGGATAGACACGAAAAGCCGTCTTTCCTTTTTTTCCATTATGAGACATAATCCCCTTCTCGATGAGTATTCTTTTATCAAAAACAAACTGGCCTTGATTTTGTGAATCACTCACACCTATCACGATAAAATCCACATTATCAGTGCTATCAAACGGAATAATTTCATCGATCGGACGTTTCCATATTGTTACGAATTGACCTATTTTAACTGGTGTTGTCTTTGCTTCACGAAAAACGATATCTTTACCTTCGATTTCAAGACTGCAAGCACCATACTCAGCACATTCTGGTTCTCGAATAGCCTCTTTCGTCACTGTCATTCCAATAGCTTCATATACATGTTTAATAGCCATTTCCAAATGATTCGGCAGGAGGTTTATGGCTGGGTCAACAATTTGACCATACTCCAATTTCTTTTCCGATTTATAAGTAGTCATATACCCTTCTTTCTAAGGAGTCTATTATGTTTCCTTTGTGTTGTAAAATCATCAATTGTATATTAATCTAGTGCAATTACGTATGTTGCAAGTGTGGAATTTTTGTACGCTAAGCAAATTTTAGCCTAAAAAAGTCGAATTCCCATACGCTAAGGATCCGACTTTTTTTAGATTGTCTTGTTTCACTAAATCACCCATAGTTGAAGAAGACATAACACCCTCTACTATGGACATAAAAACTCATCAGAATAAACCAATTAATAGAGAAATTAGGCTTTTTCATTACTTCATTAAAGGCCCGATTAAGAAAGAAAAGGTTTATATTTATTGAACAACATGTTCGAACTACGACACAATACCTTTCTTAAACCAAGGTTTCCCTTTAGCAAATTTATTTTTGATTTATATGAAATAGAACGTGTTTTCTTAATAGGCTATCTTTCTTAACTTTCGGGTGATTGAAAGTTTTAATAAATTTCATACCAATTTTTATCATTACGTTTTTCGAAGGCTGATTAACATCGGCTGTAAAACTATAAATATCATTAAAACCCAATTCTTTAAATCCATAATGTAAACAGGCTGTCGCCCCCTCAGTTGCATATCCTTTTCCCCAAGCTTCTTTTTTCAGTCGCCATGCAATTTCTATACACGGTGTAAAATCAGCCTCAAATGTTGCCCTATGAAATCCTATAAACCCTATAAACTCTTTATTTTCCTTTGCTTCAATTGCATACAACCCAAACCCACATTCTTTAAACTCGGATATAATTGATTTATAGAACACATTTGTTTCTTCGATTGATAAGGTTTTAGGAAAATACCTCATAACCTTTTCATCCGCATTTAGTCGACTAAATGGCTCTAAATCGGTTTCTTCCCAGTCACGTAATTGCAATCTCGAGGTTTCTAAATAGATCATTTTACACCTCCCAAAATCTAATTCCGCATGACACTTATTTTATTGCCATTTCCATCAGGATATTCAGTAATATCCTTACCTTCATTGGATTGAATTCATCAACTCATAGAAATATTTGGATTCATGAGTCTTATTAAGACTATACCAGGCATCTAATGTTTTTGAAGAAAACACACCCAGAGCTTTCAAGACGTGTACAGAAAACTCCAACGGAGCTATTCCAGATGCAGTGATCAGTTTTCCATCAGTTACAGCAGACTCCATTTTGTAATACTTTTCTCCTGTATAAGTGGGACAGATCATTTTAAGGTATTCCAGATCATTGCTTGTATGCCCACGTGAATTCAGCAATCCTGTCTGGGCAAGTCCCATTGTAGCACCACAAATCGCTGCAACCCATATACCTTCCCTTAAACACCTCTCAGCGATTTTTAAGAGAGGGTGGTGAATGGTTTCTGTCCATGTATCTCCACCGGGTAAAATCAATAGATCTGATCTTTCAATGCTGCACTCATCCAATTTGATGTCAGGCAGTATTTTCAATCCGCCCATTGTAGTTACTGGAGTCTTATCAATTCCCACGGTAACTATTTTTGATGGGGCCAGCCCCTTTTTATAATATCTTCCCGAGTTCAGTTCGGCAGTTAAGTAGCCTATTTCCCAGTCTGCCATTGTGTCAAACACATAAAGATATACCGTATTATTCATTTGCAAGTTCTCCTTATTTTACAATTCATCAAGTGATACCAACCATCCATCGGTAATCAATGATTATCATCATTATAAAACGACTTCACTGACATCCGCTGTCAGTGAAGCTATTAAAGTTGATAATATTCCATTAACTCCGACACGACACCAACAAGTTTTTCCTTCAAACTCTGTGGTTCGATTACTTGAATAGATTTCCCGTAGGATAAGAGAAAATTAGGAACATAGGTATGAATTGATTTTTCCTCAAGTAAAAAGATTGCTTGATTTGATGTACGCTCTTTCAGATGATGCCCCAAAAACCAATGCAGGCATAAGTCATCCAACGCCTCTGACCTACCTTCGATAATTAAAGCAATTAACCCGTCCTTGCCGACTAAATCAGGTAATAGATTTCGCAAAAAAAATTCCCGAGCCAAAAAAGCTTCGGAACGCTTAAATATGTTTTGAGTACGCTTGATTTGTAAAATCCGTTCTACCCGAAAGCTGCGGATCTCATTTCTCAGGTGGCAAAAGGCAACAATATACCATTTATTGTTCCAGTAAACCATTCCATAGGGATCTATCACCCTAGTCTTGGGTTGATCATCACGACGTGTGCGATAATCAATTTCTACAGAGAATTCGTTTGCTACAGCTTGCTCCAATTCCGCCAATACTGGCTGAATAGATGGGTCTCCCATACGGTTTATAACTTCAAATCCGGCTAAATGACGGCTGAGAACACTTTCCTGTTCCTGATTCGAATACATTTTCAATTTGGATGTCGCATTATCTAATGCCTCACTCAAAGGATATCCGGCTTCTTTTGCAAAAACAGCAGCTTGAAGAAGTGCTTTTTTTTCTTCAATATCAAATAGCAGAGGTGCTCTGATAAAATTATTCAGCAAGCTATACCCGCCATTATGACCAGTGTCGGATATTATAGGCACTCCACTGGCACCTAGCGCATCAATATACCGATAGACTGTCCTTATATTTATTTCTAACTTTTCGGATATTTTTTTTGCGGTCATTTTAACGCCCGAATTCAGCATCCATAGGATTGCCAGCATATTATCGTTTTTTGGCATCACATATACCTCATCTTTTATTAGGATCGCTTATTTGCTTTGCGAATCGCCTGCATCCCTTTATTCATCAATCTTTCAGCCTTTCAATCCTCACGTAGCATTCAATGTGTGTCGACTCCCGTAACTTAAACAACAATCTGCAATTTTTAACATTGCTGCTTTTACTCTCAACTCAACTTTCTGATTTACCACAACTTGTGATACAGTTCACCGAGTATGATCTTAAACTAAGCTGCCCGTTAGTTGAGACATTGTACTATAAAATAGTGTCAGTCGGATTTTTAAGAGCAAGTGTATAAAATTCAGTTAACAAAGCAATTTCATAAGCTTTACATAGTTATTGACTAAAACTGCGGTAAATTAAATTCAAATAATTGAACAAGCATTGATTCTTTACTGAATTTATCCGAATTTGCGTAGTGATTATATAATAACATTAAACTTGTATAAGAATTTTATGTATAGATGCTATATCAAGATATTCAAACTGATTTAACGGATTTTGAGTACATCTATAAGTCAAAGATATAGCACTATAAAATTAAATTTTGTAGTCATCAAACATAACTAATGCTATATACTTGCCCTCTTGTCCTAAATAGATGTAGTCACTAGAATTGTATTTGTGTCTTATATTTGAAGAAACCTTTTGCAATATTCTGTCATAATAAAATTGAACCTCATTATTTTTAATATGATCAGTGGGTTTTTCATCATCCATAGATTCCCCTCCTCAATGAGATATTCAATAACTCGTACCATTCTTTCTATATTTACTATATCACTTAATACCCTATCAGTTGACCAATAATATGCCCCATAAAATCCTACTCGAATCACTCCCGTTTAATCACGAAGCCATATTAGATTAGCATTTATCTTAAGATTTAGGAAAAGAGAAAATTTATCTATTAACTATCCTGCCCGTGAGCTTAATGATGAGTCTAACACTTTATTTTCAAATCTCATCCTTATCATATATTGCATATTAAAAATATTTCCACCAACTATCTTTTCGTCACCATTCAAAAAAAAGAAAAGCCCCGACATTATCATCGGGACTTTTCTAAGTGTATTAAATTGCTGTTAATTATCTTCTTAGTACCTTGAATTAAACCATCGCAAACGGTTTGCGTCTATTTTAACACCGAACACCAGATACTAACTTTATTGTAAAGGTACTAACTCTTGTGTAAAGACACTAACTATAATGTTTAGGTACCAACATTAATGTCTCTGAACACAACATGTTGTCGATTCCAACTCTACTACTCTACAGTCACGCTCTTCGCCAAGTTACGTGGTTTATCTACATCATTACCTAGTGCAAGGGATGCGTAGTAAGACAGCAGTTGTAGTGATACTACAGCTAATGCTGGGCTTAGGAGTGGCAATGTCTTAGGAATGACAAAGACTTGATCTACGGACTTCAGAAGGGTCGCTGCGTGCTCTTCATACGTAATTACCATGATATCCGCTCCACGAGCACTTACTTCCTTAATATTGCTAACCGTTTTTTCCAGAACAGATTCTTGAGTTACCAAAGCAATAACAGGTGTTCCGTCTTCAATCAACGCTAGCGTTCCATGTTTCAATTCACCCGCTGGGTATGCCTCAGAGTGAATGTATGAGATTTCCTTGAGTTTCAAGGATCCTTCTTGCGCTACTGCAAAATCCAACCCGCGGCCAATGAAGAATAAATGTTCATGATGTGAAATTTGTTCTGCATAGGCTTTAATAGACTCGGATTGCTCCAACATCATATCTAATTGTTCAGGCAATGCTTGCATTGCTTGAATCATTTCCTTAACCGCTTCTGGCGTCTGTGTGCCACGAACTTCAGCTAAATATAGTCCCAATAAGTAGAATGCAATCAATTGGGATGTATAAGCTTTTGTCGAAGCGACGGCAATTTCAGGTCCAGCCAATGTCGCAATCACATCATCTGCGTCACGCGCTATAGAGCTACCTACAACGTTAGTAATAGCTAATACATGAGCACCATTCGCTTTTGCTTCACGTAATGCCGCAAGTGTATCTGCTGTTTCTCCTGATTGGCTAACAACAATAACTAAAGTATCAGGTGAAACGATTGGAGAGCGATAACGGTATTCTGAAGCTACATCTGTCTCCACAGGAATACGTACCAATGTCTCAATCACATTACGTCCGACAAGACCTGCATGATAAGCAGTTCCACAGCCAATAATCTGTATGTTACGTATATTCATAATCTGGTCCGGTGTTAATTTCAACTCAGGAAGAATAACTTTCTCCCCTTGTTCATCAATCCGGCCAAGCATAGTATCACGGTAAGCTTTGGGTTGTTCATGAATTTCCTTCAACATGAAATACTCGAAGCCGCCCTTTTCTGCTGTTACAGCATCCCAATCGACATGAATCATTTCCCGAGAAATAAAATTCCCTTCAATAGTCATTAATTCGACGGAATCTTGGGTCAATACGGCCATTTCACCATCATTCAGAATATACACATTACGCGTATATTCGAGAATAGCTGGAATATCAGAACCGATAAAATTCTCTCCATCTCCAAGACCGATAATTAATGGGCTTGCTTGTCGAACGGCAACTAATTTAGTTGGTTCATACTCTGTTAATACGCCTAATGCAAAAGCACCACGCATATGAGTAATTGCTTCTCGTACTGCTTTAACAATATCACCATCATAGGCACGTGCAATAAGATGTGCAATAATCTCGGTGTCTGTCTCTGAAGTGAAGGTATGACCTTGAGCAATCAATTCATCTTTCAAATCCAGATAATTCTCAACAATCCCGTTATGAACAACGGAGAATTTCTGGCTTTCATCCGTGTGCGGATGTGAATTGGCATCCGATGGTTTTCCGTGAGTCGCCCAACGTGTATGACCAATTCCAGCTGTACCTACTAATGGCTCATCCTCTAGCTTCGCTTCCAAATTAACTAGACGGCCCTGTGCTTTAACAACTTCAAGTCCTTTATTTGTAAATACAGCAATTCCTGCTGAATCATACCCACGATATTCTAATTTCTTTAGTCCCTCAACTAAGACGGATTGAGTACTTCCATTTCCAATATATCCAACGATACCACACATATTTAAATCCTCCCGTTCACTTCTACTTTTTTGGTTGAAAAGTGTACGAGTTTTGTGTTAGGTATGTTCGAGAATGCACAACAAACTAACTCTGTATTAAGTTATACAAGGTTCACTCACAAATATACATTCCAGTTCACTACCGTAATCCCAAATCTCGTACACTCATGAATTTTAGTCTAAATTACACCCATCATAACATTGTATGAACAGTCGCCCACTCATTTTCCGTTATTGATTCACGGCTCTGGTGTATCACCGGGAGGCCCCCGCCGAACATTTCGAACACCTCCACCTCGTCAACTTGATCTGCCGTTGTGTTTAATCTTCACACATCCCGCGCTAGTCAAGTTCTGGCGCTTAATAAAAAGTTAACCACCCAACCCTCACTTTCTATTTTTGAATAACATTTGTTTATTATATGCATCTTATGACGATTTGGCAATGATAATTAGCTTTTTATAATACTGTTAAGGCCGATGTTACGCATAATTTCTCGTCTCATCGGGCTTAACATTTGTCGTATTGTGGATAGTTTATACCAATTCCCGCTTCACAACTTCAACAATTTCAGCTACGTAACGATCGAGACTTACTTTATCAGGTCCTTCAGCCATTACACGAATCAATGATTCCGTACCCGATGCACGCACTAGAACGCGGCCATTGTCTGCCAATTCTTTCTCTACAGAGGCAATGATTTCTTGGATCGCTTTATTGCTTTCATAATTACTCTTATCCTCTACACGTACATTTACCAATACCTGTGGATATTTCTTCATCATGATCTTAGTCTGACTAAGTTTCTTACCTGACTGCTTCAATGTATTCACAAGCTGAATCCCCGTAAGTAGGCCGTCACCTGTTGTATTATAATCTAAGAAAATAACATGTCCAGACTGTTCTCCTCCTAAGTTATACCCACCTCTTCGCATCTCTTCCATGACATAACGGTCTCCTACAGCTGTCTTAGAGGTTTTCAATTGTAATTTTTCACATGCTTTATAGAACCCAATATTACTCATGACCGTTGAAACAATCGTATTATCTTTTAATTTCCCATTACGATTCATAGATTCTCCACAGATGCACAGAATGAAATCTCCATCGACTTCCTCACCTAGATCATCTATAGCAATAAGTCTATCTGCATCGCCATCGAAGGCTAACCCAAGATCTGCCTTGTGAATCAATACGGCTTCTCTAAGTTTCTCTGGATGTGTTGAACCACAATGATCATTAATATTCAGTCCGTTCGGCTCTGATCCTATAGTAATAACTTCAGCACCAAGATCACGGAACAATTGCGGAGCAAGCTCATATGCGGCACCATTTGCATTATCTAAGACGATTTTAAGTCCCGCGAATGAATGATCAACCGTTGTTTTCAAGAATTCTAAATACTTATATTTCGCTTCATTATCTACGATAACATTCCCTAAATCTGCGCCCACTGGACGTGGTAAAGAATCCACTTCTGCATCCATTAATGCTTCGATTTCTAGTTCTGTTTCATCGGATAGCTTAAACCCATCTCCTCCAAAAAACTTAATACCATTATCTTCAACGGGATTATGCGAAGCAGAGATCATAACACCTGCATCCGCTTTTAATAATCTTGTTATATATGCTACTGCGGGTGTAGTCACAACCCCTAAACGAATCACATGAGCTCCAATCGACAATAGACCTGCTATTAATGCTGACTCCAACATAAGCCCAGAGATTCGAGTATCCATACCAATAACAACTGTTGGCTTCTCGACATTCCCTGTAAGCACATAACCACCACATCGACCAATGCTATAAGCCATTTCAGCTGTTAATTCTTTATTAGCAACTCCACGTACACCATCTGTACCAAAATATTTCCCCATGATTTTCTCCTTTTGTATCAACTCTTCTGAATTAAGTTGTCTCATCTATTTATATTTCACCATGTAATGTCCTGTTCACGGAATAGTTTCAGTATTAGGATCTGCCTTATCTATATCCGTGCCGGTTTGTGTTTCAGAGGATTCCACTTCATCTATGCTATCTTTTACTGGATCCGTAGGATCCACCATTTCACCCATTTCTCCCTCTTCAACCGGTTCAATGTCATCATCATTTGGTAATACTGTATCATTTATTGTCGGTGTAGCGTTCTTATCCGTCACTTCAATTGTCGCAGTCATCACTTGTTCACTTCCAAGTGTAATGAACTGTGGGAGGGAGACTATCAGAGGCACCTCTTGTACGCCTGGCTTTAAATTCTCAGCATTTATTGATACATGAATATCTGAAATTTCTAGATTATTCAGTAATGTGTATGCACCTGATAAAGTCAGACTAACCATCTTTCCCTCTGGCTTCACGACAGTTACCACCGTATCTTCACTCACACCTTCAATCTCAACAGGAATATTGTCTAATGTAACCTCTCCAACAGCTACTACCTCGAATACCACCTGAATGGGATTAGGCTCAATCTTTACGACACCCGTTGGTAAGACTAATTCCACATCTAACGTAAAGCTACCTACTGCGTCTATTTGACTAAGGTCGACAGTTGCAGCATCATATGATTCGATCTTTGACAGAGTATCCATAGGACCATACACTGTGACTTTATTTACACTAGGCTGTGTACTCGATAGTACCAATCCATCTGGCAGGCTACCACTATATTGAATATTCAATGGAACAATTTTTGATGGGGGAATGATTGGGATTTGAACTGAAACCTCAGAAGGTTCAATAAGAGCATCTTTTACTTGCTGTCCATTACTATCCAGAGCTATTAAGGTGACCTTCTTATCACTGATAGTTTCCGTGGATCCTTCAAGTTTTATCTTTCCTTGTACTTTAATAACACCATCCAATTCACTATCAGGTAAAGTCACTTTCACCTGATTAGGTTCAATAATCGGTTCACCCATGACATAATTGTCAGCTACTGATCCCGTAGTTACTATAGTCACTGGAAATGAAGCTTGTGTTTGCTTTTCAATGGTTACAGTTACTTTAGATGGACTCATTGATACAAGTTGTACACCTGAAGGAAGTTCGTAAGAGAGAGGTACTGTAAATGTCCCCTCTTTCATTTCAGTAAGATCCAACATTACTTTGTAATCATCATTAAAGATAGACGTAATGGCCGAACGCTTACCCTCGACTTCAATCCTAACACGCTCTGTGTCTATAGCATTCAAAACATATAATGATTCATCCAAGCCATAATGCTGTACTTTTACATTCTCAATTATAGTTGAATCCATAGATGAGGTGGGCGTAGTTGTATCATCCTCTATATGTACCATGCCCCATAACAATATACTTACAGCAATGGCAAGAATTTTGACTACTGTATTATTCTTAATCCATCTCTCCACGATTACCATCCCCCTTCCGTTTCCAGAATGCAGGACGCTTTTCTTTACTATTGGATTTAGGACGTAATTCTTCATATAACTTCGATATCAATGATTCTTCTTTAATATCCCTTACCACTTGGCCATCAATGGCTAATGATATCTGCCCCGTTTCTTCTGATACAATGACAGACACCGCATCCCCTACCTCGCTGATCCCTATAGCTGCACGATGACGAGTTCCCAGCTCTTTACTGATAAAAGGATTCTCCGACAGTGGTAAATAACACGCTGCGGCAGCTATTTGATTAGATTGTATAATCATGGCCCCATCATGTAATGGTGTATTAGGAATGAACACATTAATAATAAGTTCAGAACTTATCATTGAATGCATAGGTATTCCAGATTCAGTATATTCATTTAGACCTGTCTCACGTTCAAAAACAATTAACGCCCCTATTTTTCTACGTGCTAAATAATTAACAGCCTTAATAACCTCACTAATTAACTTCGTGAATTTTTCATCCTCAGCAGATGATCGTCCAAGGAATTTGCCTCGCCCTAATTGCTCTAGAGCACGACGTAATTCTGGTTGAAAGATAATAAAGATCGCCAAGACACCAAACGTAAACATTTGATTCATTAGCCACTTGAGTGTATATAAATTAAACCAAGTGCTAAGAGCCCAAATAATAACTAACACCAGAATCCCTTTTAATAGCTGAATCGCTCTTGTACCTCTAACCAGTAAAATGGCATGGTATATAATATAAGAGACTATTGCGATATCAATAATATCCTTCAAGGAATCTTTCCAAGACATGTCTGTAAAATAACTCATCCTTTGGCCCCCGTTTAATTCCTTCAATAAGGTAGTTCTCTCTTTATAATGTCCCTAATATATAGGTTATAACGATCTACCTCATGATGCAAGCAAAGGTTCACAAAAAGCGACTATAATTTCCAATATTCACTAAATTAATATTTTTTCAAAAAAAAATGCCATCTTTATATAAAGAGGCACCTTCAGAACATTAACGGTACGCTATTTCAGAGAACACATTCGATAGTTTGAACCAAATCCAATCTAGTGCCTGATCAACACTCTTAACCTGTCCTGATATTTGAGCAGTAGAAGCAGTATACAACGAGCCGTCGATAACAGTTAAGTTGCCTTCAACATCTCCGAATATTTCTGCCTTACCGTTCTCAATCGTTAAATCACCAGAGACAACATTACCTTCAGGTACAATCACTGTATTGCCCTCAATCACAATTTGATCCAAGTTATTCCCTTGCACCACTAATTGACTGTCTTGATTAAAAACATTTATAACACTAAGGAGCATAACTACCAAGAACAATGCGGCAGCTGTTGCTGCTGGATGTCTCTTCATCCATTTAACCCATATCTGCGGTTCCTTGTGTTTAGGAAGAGTATTCAGAATGCGCTCTGTTAGTTCCTTGGATGCAGTAGGGATATGTCGAGGAAGTGAATACAACGCCATCTCAGTCTGTTCAAGTTCTTTAAAACGCATGTGACAATCAGCGCAGGACTGCAAATGTGCCTTCAGCATCATATTTTGCTCCTTGGCTAAGTCATCATCTAGGTAATCATGCATTAAAGAGACGGCTAATTTGCAATCCATATGAGCCAGTCCTTTCAATCAATCATATAATGTCCAATTATTAATAGCTAAAATTCTAATCTGGATAAGTTACATACGTAGGAGTTCTTTAATTGTTTCAAAAAAAAATGCAAAATTAAAATTTAGTTTCTAACTTTTTACGTAAAAATTCTCTTCCCCGATGAACTCGTGTTTTTATCGTTGTCACTGGCATACCAAGTACATCGCTTATCTCTTGTAGAGACATATCCTGTAGGTATCTCAGAATCATCACTGATTTGTACTTAACTGGCAAACTTTCAATGGCATCATAAATAAGTTGCTTAGTCTCGGAGATCATTAATTCACTCTCAGGTGTACGATCATCACTTGGGATTAATGAATACCCATCTAAACCTTCTTGATCATTCATATCTGCATCTAACGAGTATACCGGTTTTCTTTTTCTCAATCGATCAATACATAAATTTGTGGCAATCCTATAGATCCACGTAGAAAATTTCTGGTTTGGATCATAGCGATCCATGCTTTTAAACACACGTAAAAAAGTCTCCTGAACAATATCTTCTGCTTCATGACGATTATTCAGCATTCTATACCCTAAATGGTATATTTTATCTTTATACAACCCAACAATTTCAGCGAATGCCTGCTGATCACCTTTTAGAGCAAGCTTCGTTAATCTTTTTTCTATTTGATCCAACACGATTCCCCCAGACTTGCTGTTGGGTATTAATAGGTTATTAGAACATCACTTGAATCGTAATTCATGTCTGTCCAAAATGCAATACCACTTCATTTACATTATCATATAAAACAAACAAAAGTCGAGGTTCCGCAAAGAACACTCGACTTTTGTAACCTATTTTAATACCTTTATAATCTCTTATATCAGCCCGTATTACGCAGACCTGCAGCTATTCCATTGATCGTAAGTAAAACTTCGCGTAGTAATTCCGTATCATCCTTACCTTGCTCGCGGAATTCACGTAGTTCACTAATGAGTTGAACTTGAAGATAGCTAAGTGGATCAACATACGGATTACGAAGTCGAATCGATTCCTGAATTACTGGAACATTATCCAGTAATTCCCTTTGCCCTGTTATTTTGAGAATCAGATCCGTCGTTAATTTATATTCTTCCTCTATCAGGTTAAAGATACGATCACGATATGATTCATCCTTAGTCATGTTAGCATATTCTTTGGAGATCAATAGATCTGCCTTAGCCATAGCCATTTGTAATGTGTCAATAAGTGATGTAAAGAATGGGAATCTACGATACATCTCCTGAAGAACATGTAGATTCTCTTCATTATCCTGATAGTAGCTTTGCAAGCCTGTTCCCGCAGCGTACCAAGCAGGTAGTAAGTAACGGCTTTGAGTCCAAGCGAATACCCATGGAATTGCCCGAAGATCCTCAAATCGGTCACTGTTCTTGCGTTTAGAAGGACGTGAGCCGATATTCAGTTCTCCAACCTCGGCTAGTGGTGTTGATTCTTTAAAGAAGGTTAGGAAATCCGGATCACGGAATATTAAATCCTGATATTTCGTAAGAGAAACCTCAGAGATTCCTTTTGCAATCATATCCCATGCTTCTTCTTCCTTCGTATAAGCTTCATCATGAGGACAACGACCATTAATGGCTGCCGTTACCAAAGCTGATGTCGCCTGCTCTAAGCTACGATATGCAATACCTTGTAGTGAATAACGTGATGATATAACTTCACCCTGCTCAGTAATCTTTATTCCACCGCCGACAGTGGATGCAGGTTGAGCCAAGATACTTCGGTTAAGTGGCATTCCTCCACGTCCTAGTGCACCTCCACGCCCATGAAAAAACTTAAGTTTCACATTGAATTCATCAGCTGCTGCTGTGATTTGTTTCAATGCTACACGTAGTTCCCAGTTCGCAGTTACCGCTCCACCATCTTTATTACTATCTGAGTATCCAAGCATAATTTCCTGTAAATCATTCATCGTAGTAACACCATCACGATAGATCGGTAAACTAAATACTTGTCTCATAATATCAGGTGCTGCAAATAAATCATCTATCGTTTCAAACAATGGTACTGCCTGAAGCGTACATGTTACCGTCTCATCTTCATTACGGAGGAATAGACCTACTTCTTTAGCGAAAACCATAACTTCTAGAATATCACTAGCACCTTCAGCCATACTTATTAAATATTTTGTAATACAACCCTTACCAAATTCTTGTTGCGCTTTGTAAACCACGCGGTATACATCAAGGCATTCTTTGGTACTGTCACTGTAGACATGATATGGCGAGGTAATAGGTCTTGGATCGTTTAATAGACCATTAAGTAGTGTAATTTTATCATCTTCAGGCAACTCAGCATAATTTTGTACAATATTCATATTAGCCAGAACTTCAGTCATTGCCTTTTCATGTTCCTTACTATGTTGTCGTATATCTAATGCAGCTGTATGGAAGCCGAATAATTCAACTTGTCGAATAATCTTTTTAATGAACGTATCGGCGATATAGTCAGCGTAATGGTGGCGTAGACTTCGATCGATAATGTTAAGGTCTTCAATGAATTGCTCCGGTGAAGCATAACGCTCTGGCGTACCCTTCTTACTATCATCGAGTACATTATTCAACTTAGTCAACATGTGTACTAACTTAATACGATACGGTTCACAATCATTATGCCAGATTAGATTTTTACTTAAATTAACTACAGATTGATCTTCACGAATCGATTCCTCAAGTTCACTTGACACTGTAACAATCGTAGTACTGAAACTTAAATGCTCCATTAATTTCTTTATGATACGTTCGTATTCACGAATAGCTAATTTACGTTGCATACTAAGTGTTTTCCAAGTAATGTCGGAAGTAACCGAAGGATTACCATCTCGATCTCCACCAATCCATGAACCGAATTGAAGGTAGTCAGGCACATGCCAATTCTCACCTGGATAATATTTTGTCAAACATCGCTCTAACTCTGAATAGACATCCGGAAGTACGTGAAATAACGTTTCATGAAAATAATACATTCCATGTCTAACTTCGTCCAAGACAGTTGGTTTACGGTCTCTCAATTCATCTGTTTGCCATAAAGTAATGACTTCATTTAATAACTTCTCACGTAATTGCTCCCGTTCACGAAAAGTTAATGTTGGATTATCTAGAGACATGACATCTTCAGAAATCCGTTTGTGTATATCTAAAATTGCTCTACGCATAGCTTCTGTTGGATGAGCCGTCATAATAAGTTCAAGAGATAGGCCTTCGATAATGTCTTTAACATCTTCATCTGAGAAATTGCGGTTTTTCAATTCTTGAATAGCACTCTCAATGGAACCTGGTTGAATCGTTTCCCCAGCGGAACGTTCATAATCACGTTTTCTTCGGATTCGATGATTCTGTTCAGCAATATTAACAAGCTGAAAGTAGATTGCAAACGCACGAATGACTTGATGCCGTGTGTCTGGCTTCAATGTACTTATCGTCTCTTTAAATTCATCGTACACTTCAGATACATATTCAGTTCTCAATGATTTACTTGTTTCACGAATTTTTTCCACTATTTCTAGGAGTTCATTTCCGCCCTGATGGA
The DNA here is from genome assembly GCF_001857945.1 of Paenibacillus crassostreae. NCBI lineage: Bacteria > Bacillati > Bacillota > Bacilli > Caryophanales > Paenibacillaceae > Paenibacillus > Paenibacillus crassostreae. The sequence goes on along the minus strand of NZ_CP017770.1, from coordinate 3,285,690 downwards.
CTAAAACTTCTCCAAGAATATTTCCAAGAAACCGTACGTCACGCCGTAACAGGTTATTGGAGTTACCTTTACTGGTGTTACCCATAAGTTCAGACATGTTACTCCTCCTATCTTTTCCCGCTTCATATACTATCTATTTTTTTCACCTTCATAATATCATACAATAAAATTAGATAGAAATCTTTATTTTTCTCAAATAAAAATCATAAATAAATGTATTAATATTAATTAAATGTGAATTAAAATACAAAAGATATTATTAGGAACATAACATATACCCTCATTATCATGAGAGTTAACCTAAGTTTTATGTAATATTCTCTAATATATCAAGGACATAATTATACACAATAATAGTTTAGTTTATAAGCTATAATTCGATATTTCTTGTTACAATTCCTCGATTAAAGATACAAAAAAACTCTTGAAACTCAAGAGTTATGAAATACAATATGGAGCGGGTGATGGGAATCGAACCCACGCTATCAGCTTGGAAGGCTGAAGTTCTACCATTGAACTACACCCGCATATATAAAGTTAAAGTATCGGGACGACACGATTTGAACATGCGACCCCCTGGACCCAAACCAGGTGCTCTACCAAGCTGAGCTACGTCCCGAAATAAAAAAATAATGGTGCGCCCTAAGAGATTCGAACTCCTGGCCTTTTGATTCGTAGTCAAACGCTCTATCCAGCTGAGCTAAGGGCGCAAATTTGACAAGAATGGAGCGGACGACGGGAATCGAACCCGCGACCCTCGCCTTGGCAAGGCGATGCTCTACCGCTGAGCCACGTCCGCAAACATATGGTGCGCGTGGAGGGACTTGAACCCCCACGTCGTGAAACGCTAGATCCTAAGTCTAGTGCGTCTGCCAATTCCGCCACACGCGCACACTTGTAAAGAAAATGGTGAGCCATGAAGGATTCGAACCTTCGACACCCTGATTAAAAGTCAGGTGCTCTACCAACTGAGCTAATGGCTCATAAATGGCTGGGGATATAGGATTTGAACCTATGCATGACGGAGTCAAAGTCCGTTGCCTTACCGCTTGGCTAATCCCCAATATTTACGATATCCCTAAATATATCATGGTGGAGGCTGAGGGGATCGAACCCCCGACCCTCTGCTTGTAAGGCAGATGCTCTCCCAGCTGAGCTAAGCCTCCAAATAATCATTAACCACAATAATGGTGACCCGTAGGGGACTCGAACCCCTGTTACCTCCGTGAAAGGGAGGTGTCTTAACCACTTGACCAACGGGCCATATCTAACGTACTTATGGAGCTCTCAACCGGATTCGAACCGGTGACCTCATCCTTACCATGGATGCACTCTACCTACTGAGCTATGAGAGCAGTGGCTCCCCGAACAGGACTCGAACCTGTGACAACTCGATTAACAGTCGAGTGCTCTACCAACTGAGCTATCAGGGAATATAAGTGTTTGTTCAACATTCATTAGAATAGTACGTAAATGATGTCTTACAAGGTTACTGCTTGGCGACGTCCTACTCTCCCAGGACCCTGCGGTCCAAGTACCATCGGCGCTGGAGGGCTTAACGGTCGTGTTCGGGATGGGTACGTGTGGAACCCCTCCGCTATCGCCACCAAACAGGATTTATGCGTTGCCATTTACTTCAGTGAATTCACTTCAGCAAAATATCCACCCTTATAAAGGGCATGCAACTTAAAATCAGTTCTTCGCTGCGAGAAAATATCAGTCCTTAGAAAGGACCTGCAGCTATCAGATGTTTGATCACCTGAAAACTAGATACGAACGAATCTGCATTGAAACACTTGTCTCCGTAGTTCTTCCTTCGATGCAAAGCGTAACGCTTCCGAAGTTAGTTTTCCTACGGAAAACTTTTAGGATAAGCCCTCGACCGATTAGTATTGGTCAGCTCCGTGCATTACTGCACTTCCACCTCCAACCTATCTACCTCGTAGTCTTCAAGGGGTCTTACTAATTGGGAAATCTCATCTTGAGGGGGGCTTCACGCTTAGATGCTTTCAGCGCTTATCCCGTCCGCACGTAGCTACCCAGCTATGCTCCTGGCGGAACAACTGGTACACCAGAGGTGCGTCCATCCCGGTCCTCTCGTACTAAGGACAGCTCCTCTCAAATTTCCTGCGCCCACGACAGATAGGGACCGAACTGTCTCACGACGTTCTGAACCCAGCTCGCGTACCGCTTTAATGGGCGAACAGCCCAACCCTTGGGACCTACTTCAGCCCCAGGATGCGATGAGCCGACATCGAGGTGCCAAACCTCCCCGTCGATGTGGACTCTTGGGGGAGATAAGCCTGTTATCCCCAGGGTAGCTTTTATCCGTTGAGCGATGGCCCTTCCATGCGGTACCACCGGATCACTAAGCCCGACTTTCGTCCCTGCTCGACTTGTAGGTCTCGCAGTCAAGCTCCCTTCTGCCTTTGCACTCTTCGAATGATTTCCAACCATTCTGAGGGAACCTTGGGGCGCCTCCGTTACTCTTTAGGAGGCGACCGCCCCAGTCAAACTGCCCACCTGACACTGTCCCCGAACCGGTTTACGGTCCTAGGTTAGAACCTAGATACGATCAGGGTGGTATCCCAACGGCGCCTCCATAGAAGCTTGCGCTCCTATTTCTCAGGCTCCCACCTATCCTGTACAAATCGTACCCAAATTCAATATCAAGCTGCAGTAAAGCTCCATGGGGTCTTTCCGTCTTGTCGCGGGTAACCTGCATCTTCACAGGTATTAAAATTTCACCGGATCTCTCGTTGAGACAGCGCCCAAATCGTTACGCCATTCGTGCGGGTCAGAATTTACCTGACAAGGAATTTCGCTACCTTAGGACCGTTATAGTTACGGCCGCCGTTTACTGGGGCTTCGGTTCATAGCTTCGGGTTTCCCCTAACCACTCCCCTTAACCTTCCAGCACCGGGCAGGCGTCAGCCCGTATACTTCGCCTTACGGCTTCGCACAGACCTGTGTTTTTGCTAAACAGTCGCTTGGGCCTTTTCACTGCGGCCCCCTCGTGCTATTCACACTACCGGGGCACCCCTTCTCCCGAAGTTACGGGGTCATTTTGCCGAGTTCCTTAACGAGAGTTCTTCCGCGCGCCTTAGAATTCTCTTCTCGCCTACCTGTGTCGGTTTACGGTACGGGCACCTTCTCCTGGTTAGAGGCTTTTCTTGGCAGTGCGAGATCATGACCTTCGCTACTATAATTTTCGCTCCCCATCACAGCCCAGCCTATTAGTGTGCGGATTTGCCTACACACAAGCCTCACTGCTTAGACGGACTATTCCATCAGTCCGCGTCACTACCCTGCTGCGTCACCCCATTACTCATAACGGATTACGGTGGTACAGGAATTTCAACCTGTTGTCCATCCACTACGCCTTTCGGCCTCGCGTTAGGTCCCGACTTACCCTGAGAGGACGAGCCTTCCTCAGGAAACCTTGGGCTTTCGGCGGATCAGATTCTCACTGATCTTTTCGTTACTTATACCGGCATTCTCACTTGTATAGTGTCCAGCGCTCCTCACGGTACACCTTCAACCCCTATACAACGCTCCCCTACCCCAGGATCGACTTCACTCCGCCTTCGAAGTTCACACTTTATTCCAAAGTGCAGTCCTTCGTTTCCGAAGTTCTGTGTTTATCCCCTAGAAAACATTTGGTCATCAGCATTAAAATTCGCTTCTGACAAAAATGTTCCTCGTGGTCTTCACCCTCAAAGAAGCAGTGAAGTCGATCCAAGCCATAGCTTCGGTGGTGTGTTTAGCCCCGTTACATTTTCGGCGCAGAGTCACTCGACCAGTGAGCTATTACGCACTCTTTCAATGGTGGCTGCTTCTAAGCCAACATCCTGGTTGTCTGTGCAACTCCACATCCTTTCCCACTCAACACACACTTGGGGACCTTAGCTGATGGTCTGGGCTGTTTCCCTTTCGACAATGGATCTTAGCACTCACTGTCTGACTCCCGGATATAAGTACATGGCATTCGGAGTTTGACTGAGCTTGGTAACCCTTGCGGGCCCCGCACCCAATCAGTGCTCTACCTCCACGACTCTTCATTCCGAGGCTAGCCCTAAAGCTATTTCGGGGAGAACCAGCTATCTCCGAGTTCGATTGGAATTTCTCCGCTACCCCCACCTCATCCCCGCATTTTTCAACATGCGTGGGTTCGGGCCTCCAGTGCGTGTTACCGCACCTTCACCCTGGACAGGGGTAGATCACTCGGTTTCGGGTCTACGTCCACGTACTATATGTCGCCCTATTCAGACTCGCTTTCGCTGCGGCTCCGCCTTCTCAGCTTAACCTTGCACGGGAACGTAACTCGCCGGTTCATTCTACAAAAGGCACGCCATCACCCATAGATCGGGCTCTGACTTTTTGTAAGCACACGGTTTCAGGTTCTATTTCACTCCCCTTCCGGGGTGCTTTTCACCTTTCCCTCACGGTACTGTTTCACTATCGGTCGCTAGGGAGTATTTAGCCTTAGCAGATGGTCCTGCTGGATTCATACGGGGTTTCACGTGCCCCGCACTACTCGGGATACGTCTCGGAGGGAACACACTTTCAGCTACAGGGCTTTTACCTTCTATGCCGGGCCTTTCCAGACCTCTTCGCTTAATATATTCCTTTGTAACTCCATGTGAGACGTCCCACAACCCCAAGGAGCAAGCTCCTTGGTTTGGGCTAATCCGCGTTCGCTCGCCGCTACTGACGGAATCACTATTGTTTTCTCTTCCTCAGGGTACTTAGATGTTTCAGTTCCCCTGGTCTGTCTCTACCCACCCTATGTATTCAGGTGGGAGTGACTGCGTATTACCACAGCCGGGTTTCCCCATTCGGACACCCCCGGATCAAAGCTTGCTTACAGCTCCCCGAGGCAGTTTCGTTGTTCGCCACGTCCTTCATCGACTCCTAGCGCCTAGGCATCCTCCGTGTGCTCTTAGTAGCTTAACCATTATGCTCCTGTTTTGCGTCTGGCGCTCTCTTGTACGCTTATTTCCTGATTGGATAAACCATTCATTAGTAGAAATAAGCTCCCAAAGGATCTCCAGCCTCAAATCACTCGCATATCAACTTAGCTGGTATTCGATAAATCGAATACTTCGCTGCTACTTTTACACTTTGTTTTGTTAACAAGTAACAAAACGTAAATATAAAAGTGATGAATTTGAAATTGATGAAATCCAATTTAAAAATCATCAAGAATGTTTCAACTTGCAAATTCGTTCGTTATCTAGTTTTCAAGGATCAAGTTAAATCATATTGGTGGAGCCAAGCGGGATCGAACCGCTGACCTCCTGCTTGCAAGGCAGGCGCTCTCCCAGCTGAGCTATGGCCCCAAATTATAAAGTTATAAACATACATGGTGGGCCCTGGTGGACTCGAACCACCGACCTCACCCTTATCAGAGGTGCGCTCTAACCAACTGAGCTAAGGGCCCTTAACAATAAAAAACTCTTATGGGTTAAACCCATAAGGGTCGCGCTTGGCAGCGTCCTACTCTCCCAGGACCCTGCGGTCCAAGTACCATCGGCGCTGGAAGGCTTAACGGTCGTGTTCGGGATGGGTACGCGTGGAACCCTTCCGCTATCGCTACCAAACGCAATGCTGAAAGAAACTTGTTCTTTCAAAACTGACAACGAGTGAGGAAATATTCGTGAGATCTATGTCTCACAAGTCTTATCTTGACTCTTATTGAATGTTTCCGTTGCAGGAAACGATTCTCCATAGAAAGGAGGTGATCCAGCCGCACCTTCCGATACGGCTACCTTGTTACGACTTCACCCCAATCATCTACCCCACCTTCGGCGGCTGGCTCCCTTGCGGGTTACCCCACCGACTTCGGGTGTTGTAAACTCTCGTGGTGTGACGGGCGGTGTGTACAAGACCCGGGAACGTATTCACCGCGGCATGCTGATCCGCGATTACTAGCAATTCCGACTTCATGTAGGCGGGTTGCAGCCTACAATCCGAACTGAGACCAGCTTTGTTGGGATTGGCTCCACCTCGCGGTTTCGCAGCCCGTTGTACTGGCCATTGTAGTACGTGTGTAGCCCAGGTCATAAGGGGCATGATGATTTGACGTCATCCCCACCTTCCTCCGGTTTGTCACCGGCAGTCTGCTTAGAGTGCCCACCATAATGTGCTGGCAACTAAGCATAAGGGTTGCGCTCGTTGCGGGACTTAACCCAACATCTCACGACACGAGCTGACGACAACCATGCACCACCTGTCTCCTCTGTCCCGAAGGCCGCCACTATCTCTAGTGGATTCAGAGGGATGTCAAGACCTGGTAAGGTTCTTCGCGTTGCTTCGAATTAAACCACATACTCCACTGCTTGTGCGGGTCCCCGTCAATTCCTTTGAGTTTCAGTCTTGCGACCGTACTCCCCAGGCGGAGTGCTTAATGTGTTAACTTCGGCACCAAGGGTATCGAAACCCCTAACACCTAGCACTCATCGTTTACGGCGTGGACTACCAGGGTATCTAATCCTGTTTGCTCCCCACGCTTTCGCGCCTCAGCGTCAGTTACAGCCCAGAGAGTCGCCTTCGCCACTGGTGTTCCTCCACATATCTACGCATTTCACCGCTACACGTGGAATTCCACTCTCCTCTTCTGTACTCAAGTCACCCAGTTTTCAGTGCGACCCAGGGTTGAGCCCTGGAATTAAACACCAAACTTAAATGACCGCCTGCGCGCGCTTTACGCCCAATAATTCCGGACAACGCTTGCCCCCTACGTATTACCGCGGCTGCTGGCACGTAGTTAGCCGGGGCTTTCTTCTCAGGTACCGTCACCTTGAGAGCAGTTACTCTCCCAAGCGTTCTTCCCTGGCAACAGAGCTTTACGATCCGAAAACCTTCATCACTCACGCGGCGTTGCTCCGTCAGACTTTCGTCCATTGCGGAAGATTCCCTACTGCTGCCTCCCGTAGGAGTCTGGGCCGTGTCTCAGTCCCAGTGTGGCCGTTCACCCTCTCAGGTCGGCTACGCATCGTCGCCTTGGTGAGCCGTTACCTCACCAACTAGCTAATGCGCCGCAGGCCCATCTGTAAGTGGCAGATTACTCCGCCTTTCAGTGTCTCCCCAGGAGAGGAAACAAGTTATCCGGTATTAGCTACCGTTTCCGGTAGTTATCCCAGTCTTACAGGCAGGTTACCTACGTGTTACTCACCCGTCCGCCGCTAAGTCATTTGAAAGCAAGCTTTCAAATGACTCCGCTCGACTTGCATGTATTAGGCACGCCGCCAGCGTTCGTCCTGAGCCAGGATCAAACTCTCCATATAGGATGAATTTCAGATCGACTTTGCAGTGATCTTAATTTCATCAGGAGTTCGTTTCAAATTAGCTTTGCAGCATTTTGGAACGAACTATGAAAAGAGCGATTCACTCATTTTGAAACAAACTGACGAGAAATTTCTTTCTCTATCAAATGATTTCTCATTTGTTTTGTTCTCACTTTCGTGAAAACCACTCACTCGTTGTTCAGTTTTCAAAGATCAAATCTTCTTTCGTTCATCGTCGATTACTCTCGGCGACAACTTCTATAATATATCATACTACCAAAGTATTTTGCAAGAACTTTTTTCAAAAAGTTTCAATCACTTTAAAATAAAATATTCTCGCATCCTGCTACTCACCAATAAGGAAGCGAGAATTAATTTAACACATATTGAAACTTGAAGTCAATAGTTTTAATGAAATATTAGTTCTTAGCTTGAGGGAACCTACTATTTCTTACGTATTTCGAAAGTTCCCTAGGTGCTGCAAACCTTGCGTACATACTAAAAACTACTTTATATCTTTTAGCAATGGATTGTCTTATATCTTGATCCAGTCTCTTATCGTCCAAATCCATCAGCATTTCATCCAATTCTTTGCGAATCACATAATCTAATTCCTTGCACTCTCTATCATTAAATAACATACCTAACATATTTAATTACCTCCTTATTTGTTTCTCAAGAGAATATATAGCCCCTAACTAGATAATTAACTATATAATCGTTTTACTGTTATGCACATATTTGGTTAAATTTATTATAATCCGGATAAAAATAAACTCTTTATTGCATCAGCCACAATGTAACCGTGCTTTCAATGATTGCAGCAATGAAAAGCAGAATAACGATCCATACCACATTTGGTCCTACTCTTTTGAAAAAATAGGTCCACTGTTGCCCTAAATTTGCCCGCTTCCCATCATTCCTCTGACCAATACTAATCCAGACCAATGTCCCTAATCTTAGTCCGAACCCGCAAGCAATGATAATCGCTGGAACCTCTATAATCCCATGTGGCAATAGTCCCTTCACGATAACTTCAAACATGCTCTCTCCTTGAACTGCTAAAGAATGTACTAAATATCCGAGAACCATACCATTAACCATCAAAAAGATCATCGGTAGAATACCCAAGAATATTCCAAAGAAAATAATCAATACGCTTTTAATACTATTGTTTAAAAATATAAATTTAAAATAACTCCATTGCGGATTCTCTGATTCATTTAAGCCTTGGCTAATTTGACGAATACCTTCGATTTGTTGATTAATAAATTGCTCTATGAAGTCTGTACTAATCCAACCCACCAGAATACCTATCCCAAATAATATAGTGGACAACATCATAGTTCGCTTGATCAAGGCAATATCTTTTATAAAACTTGATAGCTTAAACACGAGACACTTCCTTATATAACATTTTTTTGATAAACAGATCACGTAAGAATGGCTGCTTTAGTAATAACTCTTCAGTACGAGCATAGAATTTGAAGTATACAAGCATTCATGCAAGAGAGGGCGGATGAATTCAATGAAATCATTTTTTTATGTGCTGAATTGGAAAAAGATCAAAAGGTTTTTACTCATTACCGCGGCCGCAGTATTTGCAATTGGAGTGGTTTACATTGAGCGAGATCAAATCACCGTATTTTCTGATGGAGCTCCCTCAGCTATCTACAGTGTACCCACCGATAAGAAAATAATTGCTTTGACCTTCGATATTAGCTGGGGTGATACAAGACCCGGTCCTATAATTCAAATTTTGAAGGATAAGAACGTACGAAAAACCACTTTTTTCCTCTCCTCACCTTGGAGTAAGAGTCACCCAGATATCGTCAAAGATATTAAGGACAGTGGCTTTGAAATAGGAAGTCATGGACACAAACATGTGAACTACACAACACTTAGTGATGAGGAAATTCGTAACCAAATCTCTATTGCTAATTCTGTATTAACCGATATGACAGGAAATGAACCTAAATTGCTAAGGTTACCTAATGGAGATTTTGACAAAAGAGTATTGCGGATTGCCGAAAATATGAACTACAAAGTCATTCAGTGGGATACAGATTCCTTAGATTGGAAAAATATTGGTGTTGAAAATATCGTTGAACGAGTAGTAAACAAAGCGCATCCAGGTGATATCGTCTTGTTACATGCAAGTGATTCATCCAAACAAACACATAAAGCATTACCAATCATCATTGATGAACTACGTAAACAAGGTTATGAGTTTGTGACCGTAACTGAACTGATTAACCAAACTGAGATCAAAGGTAAGGAAGTTCGTGATCAAGCTTTGGAGTAAGATACATGCGAATATTACGGAAAGATAAAAAAGAGCTAAGTTTCTTAGCTCTTTTCAGTCTGCACTACACGATGAAGAATTAATATTTGAAAAGCGTTACATGCTAACAATGGGATCACAATAAAAGCTGTCGCATTATCAACGTTAATTTTGAGCCCACCTACAATTTCAATTATCGTAACTCCAATCATAAAGAATAAGGTAGGAATCCATGCGGAAATATTCGTCATTCTTGCTTTATATAATGCTGTTATTATGGCCACCACAAGAATAACAATGCTTAGGATAAGGTCAGATGACTGTCCTGCTTGTCCACCAACAAATGTTCGGAAGAACATTAATTCAAGTAATGCCAACACAGTGAGCACCATTTGTATGTACTGCCAACCTTTTTTGGAGAACACACCGTTTCCCATATAATTCAATATCAAGTAAGCGAAAAATCCTAATTGCGAATAAACACTCGCCAGCACCCCATATCCAAATAGGATGACAAAATAAACAACATAATCAGAAAATCCATTAAATGAGATACCACCATCTTCAAAACTTAACACAATCCCCGTCGCTACAGAAACCACTGCACCAACCAATAACGCCTGCCAAAATAATTTAAACCATTTCCTTAATGTCACAAACTCACCCCCTAAGAAAATATTGTACCAACGTTCTATATAAAAAACCATTACCCTCCAAACATATTTCTTATAACTGCTCCACATACTACACTTAGTATCCATGTTTAAGGAGGTCAACATAAATGAAACCAACGGGTATACGCCTCATCGGATTAATAATTGTACTTGTGACAACTCTGACTGCCTGTGGAGCTGAACAAAATTCATCCTCATCAATGGGATATAAAGAAATGAAATCTATGGTTGTTGATATTCTCAAGAGTGATGATGGAAAAAAAGCCGTGGAGGAAGCATTAAATTCTCCTAGTTCCGAAAGTGGCGGTGGTGGTGCTGGAGTATTAAGTATGAAAATGTTATCTTCAGCTTCTAAAGAGGATATACGAACAGCGGTAAAAGATACGATCACATCTCCAGACTATAAAAAAGAGATTGAAAAAATTATGACCGACCCACAATTTGCTGGAGATTTTGCGAAATCCATAAATTCACAAAGTAAAGAACTCCATCAGGAACTTATTAAAGATCCCACTTATCAAAAAGCGGTCGCTGACATCATGAAGTCACCTGAGATTTCAAAAATGTTCTTAGATCTTACAAAAACACCTGATTTCCGTAAACAAACCATGACTGTCATGAGCGAAGCTATGCAAAATCCCTTATTCAAAATGGAAGTCATGGAATTACTAAAAACTGTGGTGCAAAGTGAACTTCAGCCCAAAGTAGAAAAAGAAAAGAAAAGTGAAGAAGGCGGCGAAGGTGGTGGCGGTGGTCAAGGTGAAGGTGGCGGCGAAGAAAAGAAATCAGAAGAGGGTGGCGAGTAACTATACATTAAGTAGAGTATCACAAGCTGAAACGGCTACGCCGTCCTTTTAAAGGACGGTATCCGTCTCTGCCGAAATATAAGGGTATAATGTATGATGTGAAACTTATACTTTCTTATATTTATATAAACAAAGAGTTCCCTACCCCAGGGGACTCTTTGTTTATATTCAAATCAGTCGAATTAATTGTTCTCACACTTTTCGATTACGGATATTGCCATAGTGTCATAAATCTTACCACTTACAGTGTCAGGCTTATAAATCGAAGGCGAGAAGTCCGGTTCTGATGGATGATTACTCGGAATACCTAATGGAATCTGCGCGAGTAACTCTGTATTCAAGGTTTCAGCTAATCGCGCTCCACCACCTTTTCCAAATATATAATCACGCTCATGACAACCTGGACATTCGTAGTATGCCATATTCTCCACAACACCTAATATCTCATGATCCGTCTGAAGAGCCATAGCTCCTGCTCTAGCGGCTACAAATGCAGCTGTCGCATGTGGAGTCGTTACTATAATTTCCTTACTCTGCGGAAGCATCTGGTGTAGATCAAGAGCAACATCCCCCGTACCTGGAGGAAGATCTAATAATAAATAATCCAATTCTCCCCATCCAACATCACTCAGAAATTGACGTAACATCTTACCTAACATAGGTCCACGCCATATCACAGGATTATTCTCGCGGATGAAGAACCCCATCGACATCACTTTCACTCCAAAACGTTCCACAGGTATGATCATCTCATTATCTACGACAGGACCCTCTTCTAGCCCCATCATATCGGGAACACTAAAACCATATATATCTGCATCTATTAAACCTACTTTTTTACCTTGACGAGCCAAAGCGCAAGCTAAGTTAACGGCAACGGTAGATTTACCAACGCCACCTTTACCGCTAGCGATCGCAATAAAATGTACACCTGAATCTTCTCTTATCAGAGCATGATCTTCTAATCCAGCTGCATGCCCCTTCTTCAATACCGATTCATCTTCTGGTGATAACTCTTCCCCGAAGGCTAGTTTTCGATCATAATCCGTAGCTACACGTAAACGGATATGTACTTCCTCTGCTCCTGCCTTACTCAGAAGCTGACGAATTTCTTGCTCGAGTTCAGCATGGTACTCTTCACTAGAGTCAATAAACATGGCTGAAAGTGAGACCCGGTTATCTTTTATAACAATATCTCGAATGAACTGTAATTCAATCAAACTTTTGCCGCTGGTCGCCTCTACGATTGGCAGTAATATTTCCTGTACTTTCTCTTTGGATAACATCAATGCAGCACCTCAGCTTCGTATATTGGTATCTGTATATTATACCATTTCTCAAGCAGAAACGGCTATTCCGTCCTTTTTCAAGGACGGTATCCGTCTCTGCCGAAATATAAGAAATAAAGTATCAAGTAAAACTTATACTTTATTATATTTGTACTTAATCTGACGACACCTTAGATTTCTCCCCAGAAGTGTACCGTAAAATACCATTGTAAACCGAAGCAGCCACCTTACGTTGATATTGCTCATCCTTTAATAAAGATGCCTCTTCTATATTTGAAAGAAAGCCCACTTCGACAAGGACGGATGGGATCTTAAGAACTTGAAGAAGATATACTGTGTTGACAGTCTTAGCTATACGATCCGTATTCTCCAAATTTCTTTTGAGCTCATCTTGCATTAGTGTAGCCAAGTTAGCATTATCTGAATGAGAAGGATAATAAAATACTTGTGCACCTCTCCAACGATTCGATGGGATACTATTCATGTGGATACTGACAAATAAATCGGTTTGCACATCTTCAATTTTTTTCACACGCTGTTTTAAATCCTCAGTCTTACGTTTTGAATAACCCTTTGTATCGTGAGCGGCTAGATCATAGTCACCTTCTCTTGTCATCTCTACAATCGCTCCAGCCTGTTGTAAATAATCTCTTAGGTATAAAGTGATTGCTAAGTTAATATCCTTTTCAATTACACCCTGGCGGCTTACAGCACCTCCATCAGGTCCACCATGTCCTGCATCTAGGCTAATTACTTTTCCTGCTAATGGTAAACTCCAATACTTCGCTGTTTGTTTGGCAGGAATTTCATAGGTAAGCACCGCTACAAAGACAATCAACAAGCATAGCCCTAATAAAAGTTTCTTAATCGTTCTAAATTGAATCCACACCGAAATAATATTACGCTTAGGCCTGGACATACAAAAAACACCCCCTGTCCCATATAGACTCTTATCATCTATATGGATGGAGGTGGACAAATATTACCATAACGAACACGTAATTAATTCGTTACTTGCTCTGCCATACCTTCGATCAGAATTTTAGCAACTTCAGGCCGAGTAAATTCTGGAGGTGGACACTGGCCATCACGAAGTAAAGCACGTACCTTTGTTCCAGACAGTGTCATATGATCTTCTTTTCCATGAGGACATGTCTTGCTCGAAGCCATATTTCCACATTTGGTACAAAAGAAACTATGTTCAAAGAATAACGGTGTAATTCCAATTTCTTCAGCCGTAAAGTTCTTAAAGATCTCTTGTGCTTCATACGTTCCATAATAATCACCAACACCCGCATGATCTCTTCCTACGATGAAATGTGTACATCCATAGTTCTTCCGGACAAGGGAATGAAATACAGCTTCACGAGGTCCAGCGTAGCGCATAGCGGCTGGGAATACACCGAGAAAAGCACGATCCTTAGGATAGTAGTTCTCTAAAAGTGCGAAATAACTGTTCATGCGCACGTTAGCAGGTACATCATCAGATTTAGTCTCACCTACAAGTGGATTCAAGAAAAGAGCATCAACAATCTCCATTGCACTCTTTTGAATGTATTCATGTGCTCTATGCACAGGATTACGAGTTTGGAAGCCTACAACTCTATTCCATCCCTTTTCTGCAAACAAAGCTCGTGTTTCACTAGGCGTAAAATAGAATTCTTTGAATTTCTTAGGCTCTGGCCGATTCAATACTTGAATTGAACCACCCACATAAGTTGTAGAACGTTCTAATAATTTTTTGACCCCAGGATGCTCTAAATCGTTTGTTCTGAATACATTAATAGCTTCCTCAGCGTGATCGACTTCATAAATACTTTCCACTGTCAGTGTTCCATATACTATTCCATCTGTCTCACCCACTAGGGCAACTTGCTCGTTAATATTTAATTCTGAAGCTTGTTGTGGATCAATAGATAAAGTTATTGGAATAGTCCATACAGTACCATCAACTAATTTCATTGATTTAATCACTGATCGGTAATCATCTTCATTCAGGAATCCTGTAAGTGGCGAAAAAGCTCCTACACCAATGAGATCTAAGTCAGAAATTGTCCAAGTGTTTATAGCGATCTTTTGAAAACTCTCAGCTGCCTGCAATAAAGCCTCTCTTTCATTACCTCCCAAAACCCGTTGAACTAAACTTCCACCATGCGGTAATATCGAAGTCATCCTTTATCTCCTCATCCATAGATATATCGTATATCTTTATTTATGAAGCCCACATTCTGTCTTCTCCGAACCCGCCCAACGTCCTGCTCGAGGATCTTCACCAGGCATTACTTGACGAGTACAATATTCGCAACCAATACTTGGGTAATTCTGATCATGTAGCGGATTGTATAGAACATTATTCGTGCGAATATATTCCCACACATCATCCGACGTCCACGAAGCAATCGGATTGAATTTAACCAATCCAAATTTCGTATCATACTCAACTTTTTTGCTATTAGCACGTGTAGGTGCTTGATCACGACGTATACCTGTGATCCACGCATCATACTCTGTAAGAATACGTGTCAGAGGTTCTACCTTACGTATATTGCAACATTGGTTAGGATCAACGTTCCACAATGCTTCACCAAATTCCAACGCCTGCTGTTCAGGTGTAATCTTGGGTGATACACGAACAAATTCCATTCCATACTTTTCAACCATCTTATCACGGGTTTCATACGTTTCTGTGAAATGGAAATCCGTATCTAAATAAAACACATCTGTGGATGGACTAATCTTTTGAATCATATCAACTAATACAACATCTTCGGCACCAAAACTACATGCAAATGTAATGTTCGGAAATGTCTCAATTGCCCAACGAATGACTTCTTCAGGTGATGAATGTTCAAATTCATCTGCTTTTTGTTGAATAAGCTGTTCCTTCTCTAGTAAGTTCATGATTTCCTCCCCTAATACATCCCCAGAATAATTCCTACTATCTTAATGTGAATTTACTACTATTATAAATCTTAATCACTCATTGTCAATAAATAGTTAACAAATTTAATGTTTTTAGGGAGTTTTTTTGATAAAAAAAAGAAAAAACCCTTGGCCAATGAGGCCAAGAGTTTCTTGATAAACAAATAATATTAACGTTTTGAGAACTGAGGAGCACGACGTGCTGCTTTAAGTCCGTATTTCTTACGTTCTTTCATACGTGGATCACGAGTCAAGAATCCTGCTTTCTTAAGTGAAGAGCGCATTTCAGGATCTACTTTAAGCAATGCACGTGAAATTCCGTGACGAATCGCTCCAGCTTGACCTGATGTTCCTCCACCATGAGCAATAACAAGAACATCGTATTTACCCAATGTTTCTGTTAAATTAAGTGGTTGTTTAACAATCAACTTAAGTGTTTCTAGACCGAAATATTCATTAATGTCGCGTTTATTAATGACAATGCGTCCTTCACCCGGTATAAGACGTACACGTGCTACCGAATGTTTACGACGACCTGTCCCATAGTATTGTACTTGTGCCATGAAACTGTCCTCCTTTTAAATTACCCGCGAAGTTCGTAAACTTCTGGTTTTTGTGCTTCGTGTGGATGTTCTGTACCTGCATATACCTTAAGTCTCAATTGCATTTTGTCTCCCATACGAGTCTTAGGAAGCATACCTTTAACAGCTGCCTCAATAACACGTTCAGGGAAAGTCTTAAGCATATCTTGAGCTGTGGTTACTTTCAATCCACCGTTATGCATGGAGTGACGGTAGTATTTCTTGTCAGTTAATTTTCTTCCTGTTAAATGGATCTTCTCAGCATTGATTACAACAACGAAATCGCCTGAATCAACGTGTGTAGTAAATTGTGGCTTGTGTTTACCGCGAATTAGAGCAGCAACTTCTGTTGCCAAACGTCCGAGCGTTTTACCATCGGCATCGATGATATGCCAATTGCGCTCTACTTCATTTGGCTTAGCCATATAGGTGGTACGCATGAATAGTTCCTCCTTGTTTTCGTCCGAAAATCAAACATATTTCATTTATCTTCGTTCATAGTAGTTAGCTACATAATTTAATTAATTATAATTAGACTGTGAATATCTTATTTGGGGCTGTGGGAA
This sequence comes from Paenibacillus crassostreae, assembly GCF_001857945.1. Lineage (NCBI taxonomy): Bacteria > Bacillati > Bacillota > Bacilli > Caryophanales > Paenibacillaceae > Paenibacillus > Paenibacillus crassostreae. The sequence continues at coordinate 3,269,279 of NZ_CP017770.1, read as the reverse complement.
AGCCATTAAGAAAACACAATTATTATTGTACAGCATTCACAATCAATTCGCAAGAGTATTAGAAAGTTTTTTTCGGAAAATCATTATATTCTACATCCCATAAAATTAGACCTTTGCTCACAGCAGTTGGACCAGCTTTCGACCGATCTTCAGCTGCTATTATCGCAGTTATATCATCTGGAGACTTTTTACCTTCTCCCACTTCTAGCAAAGTGCCCATCATAATACGAACCATATGCTGTAAAAAGCCACTGCCGGTTACATACGTATGAATAACACCTTGATCATAGGTAGAAGATCTACACATCGATTTATCCACAACCATATATGCGTCAAATAATGTTCGAATATGAGAAGTCTTTGTAGAACGTCTTGAAGCAAATGATGTGAAATCATAAGTTCCGATGAAGTGCTTTATAGCTCTTTGCATAGCCTCGATGTTTAATTTTCCATGATGATGAAATTGAGTATGACGCTGAAACACATCAATAAATTGATTAGCATTTACTGTATAACGATATGTTTTCTGCTTTGCTGAATAACGAGCATGAAAGAGTTCTGGCACTTCAATTGCTTCTCTGACAACAATATCATCCGGTAGTCTAGTATTAAGTGCCATCGGCCACCGTTCTACTGGAATGTGAGATTGCGTCAAGAAATTGAATACCTGACCGTAGGCGTGCACACCTGCATCCGTACGACCTGATGCTATAATCTTTACATCTTCATCAGAAAGCATCTTTATAGCCTTCTCAAGTTGATCCTGAATTGTTCTACCATCAGGCTGTGTTTGAAAGCCGTTATAATGTGTACCATCGTAACTGACCTTCATACATAAGTTGCGCAGTTACATCACCTCATTTAGCAAATCCACAACATTAAATAACAAAGAGTTACCATCTCTATTGAGATAGAACCTATGAATATTTAATCGATAAGTAAAGGTTGGTGCGGAACATACACTTTCTTATCATTTAAAAAGGAAGCCCCTTCCGGAGCTCCCTAATTCCGAAATGAAGTGAAAAAAGGGTTAGTACAGAATCTGTGATTCCTTCTTACCCTTTCAACATTTCGATAGTTTAAGCGCGGTCTACTAATTCCAAATAAACCATAGGTGCAGCATCGCCACGACGAGGTCCAAGTTTCAAGATACGAGTGTATCCGCCTGGACGCGTAGAGTAACGAGGTGCCAAATCGCTAAACAATTTTTGGATAGCATCTTGCTCTCCATCTACAGTTTCACGACGAACGAATGCAGCAACTTGACGACGTGAATGAAGATCACCTTTTTTAGCTTTTGTAATCAACTTTTCAGCAATAGAACGAACTTCTTTTGCCTTCGCTTCAGTTGTTTGAATGCGCTCGTATAAGAATAGGTCCGTTACTAGATCACGAAATAATGCTTTACGTGCACTAGCATCGCGTCCCAACTTTTGGTATGCCATGTTTTTCCCTCCTTCGCTAACAATCTAAGAAGCTATTCTTCTGTCCGAAGTCCCAATCCAAGTTCCTCTAGCTTCTCTTGTACTTCCTCCAAAGATTTGCGGCCCAAGTTACGAACCTTCATCATATCTTCTTCAGTTTTTGTTGTAAGTTCTTGTACTGTATTAATACCAGCACGTTTGAGGCAGTTGTATGAGCGGACGGATAGATCAAGCTCTTCGATCGTCATCTCAAGCACTTTTTCTTTCTTGTCCTCTTCTTTTTCAACCATAATTTCAGCATCTTTTGCTTCATCAGTGAGACCAACGAACAACATAAGGTGCTCGGTCAAAATTTTAGCTCCAAGACTCACTGCTTCTTCTGGTCTAATGCTTCCATCCGTCCAGATTTCCATTGTAAGCTTGTCATAATTCGTGACTTGACCAACCCGAGTATTCTCCACGCCATAATTAACACGGGAAATCGGGGTATAGATAGAATCAATCGGAATGACACCAATTGGTTGATCATCACGTTTGTTCTTATCTGCTGTTACATAGCCACGACCACGACTAGCAAAAATACGCATGTGAAGTCTTGCGCCAGGATTTAATGTTGCGATGTGAAGATCTGGATTAAGGATCTCTACATCGCTATCCGCGCGGATATCCGCTGCTGTGATCACTCCATCACCTTCTGCATCAATCTCGAACACTTTCTCTTCGTCAGAATGAATTTTTAAGGATAGAGCTTTCAAATTCAGAATAATCTCCGTTACGTCTTCCATTACTCCTGGAATCGTTGAGAACTCATGTAGAACACCATCAATCTGTACTGAATTCACGGCTGCACCAGGCAAGGAAGAAAGCAAGATCCGGCGAAGTGAATTCCCCAAAGTCTGCCCATATCCTCGTTCTAGTGGTTCTACTACGAATTTACCATAATTACCATCTTCATTTACATCAATGGTCTCAATTTTTGGCTTTTCGATTTCAATCACGCATGTACCCTCCTTCAAACGTCGCTCCTATATGAACCGGTCACTTTGTCAAGCGTATCCCATGTAGTATGCCTAAACAACCATTGTTAGCAGATTGCGCCGGTTTTATACCACATTGTTCAGGTTGACTTTATTAGACACGACGACGTTTAGGTGGACGGCAACCGTTATGTGGTACTGGAGTAACATCCTTAATTAGGTTGACTTCCAGACCAGCAGCTTGCAAAGAACGAATAGCTGCTTCACGACCAGCACCAGGACCTTTAACCATAACTTCTACCGATTTCATACCATGCTCCATTGCTGCTTTAGCTGCAGTTTCAGCAGCCATTTGTGCAGCAAATGGTGTGGATTTACGTGATCCTCTGAATCCAAGGCCACCTGAGCTTGCCCAAGCGATTGCATTACCATGTGGATCAGTGATCGTAACGATTGTATTGTTAAATGTGGAACGAATATGTGCCACACCTGATTCAATATTTTTACGGTCGCGACGTTTAGTACGTACGACTTTCTTAGGTTTTGCCATTGTCTTTTATCCCCCCTTATTATTTCTTCTTATTCGCTACCGTACGACGAGGGCCTTTCCGTGTACGTGCATTCGTCTTAGTACGTTGTCCGCGAACCGGCAACCCACGGCGATGACGCACACCACGATAGCAACCAATCTCAACGAGACGTTTAATATTTAAGGAAATTTCACGACGAAGGTCACCTTCAACTTTAACCGTTTTGTCGATCGTTTCACGCAATTTGCTCACTTCATCTTCAGTTAAATCTCTTACGCGAGTATCTGAACTAATGCCTGTATCTTTTAGGATTTTCTGGGAAGTCGTTTTACCGATTCCGAAAATATAAGTTAAGGCGATCTCAACGCGCTTATCACGTGGTAAATCCACACCAGCTATACGAGCCATTTTACGCTACACCCCCTTCTTAACCTTGTTTTTGTTTATGTTTCGGATTTTCACAAATCACCATTACAGTCCCTTTACGACGAATGACTTTGCATTTTTCGCACATGGGTTTTACAGAAGGTCTTACCTTCATGAGAATTACCTCCCTAAAGTTTTGCGAAGCAAAACTAACTTCGTAAGGATTAGCTCAGTTTTGCAAAGCAAAACTGACTTAGACACTATTTAAGAACTAGATCTGTTATGCCAGGCAGAACAGAATATAGCCTAATTCTATATTACACTAATTTACTATTTACGGTACGTTATACGACCTTTGGTTAAATCATAAGGTGATAACTGTACGACCACTTTGTCTCCTGTCAGAATACGAATGAAATGCATCCGTAGCTTTCCTGAAACATGACCTAATATTTGATGACCGTTCTCAAGTTCAACCTTAAATGTTGCGTTAGGTAACAATTCAAGAACTGTACCTTCTACTTCAATGACATCTTCTTTAGCCACAATTAGTCTCCTTTCTCTTCAGCATTTGTTTCGGTAGATTGTCTGAACTTCATCACTGCGTAACGTAGCTTTCCGTTCGTCACCCGACCGTTTTCCATTAAACTATTTGCAACCTCACTGCTAATGTACGTTTGGGTTTCCAAATGAATTAGATTCTTCTTCTTCGCTTGGTCAAACTTACGTTTATCCCCATCCGCAATATAGACGAATTTGTTATCGGCATGGGAGAGGACTACCGCTACCTGTCCGGTATCCTTACCTCTTAATATTTTCACAATTTGACCAATATGAGGTACGGATTGGTTATTCAATGACCATCACCAACCACTTCAGTTATTTTGTGAAATGCCAAGATATTGCGTTCTAATACCTAGCATAACAATGTGGTTTCGTTTAATTTGCGTTTCGCGGAGGATCCAGAGACTAGGACCGAAGTGCAACTGCTAGTGAGAATACTAATGTAGCCATTGATGGATGACACTAATGTTTCACTGCGAAAGTACTGGTCAACATGTTGGCTAATTGCTGCAACAGGTCCTGCTTCATTGATAAGCCCAAGTTCTAGATCGGACCCACTAATGATCATTACAACTAACCTCGCAAAATTGCTACGATATCTTTAGAGACCGTATCAATTTCTTTTTCACCATCGATCTGACGCAATAAACCTTTTTGTTCATAAAAATCTAGGAGTGGTGCAGTCTTGTTAATATATTCGTCAAGACGTTTACCGACACTCTCTTCATTATCATCAGAGCGTTGGTATAATTCTCCTCCGTCAATATCACATACACCTTCCTGTTTAGGTGGGTTAAAGATCACATGATATGTGGCTCCACAGTTCTTACAGATCCGACGTCCAGTTAAACGCGCCAACAATTTATTGCGATCAACTTTCAGATTAATGACATGATCCAATTGTGTATTCAATTCTGAAAGTATTCCCTCAAGCGCTTCCGCTTGCGAAAGGGTTCTTGGAAAACCATCCAGTAAGAAACCTTTTTCGCAATCGGACTGCTGAAGACGTTCTCCCACAATCCCAATCGTTACATCATCTGGTACCAGTAAGCCTTGATCCATATATTCTTTGGCCTTAATTCCAATGGGAGTTCCTTGCTTTATCGCTAGACGAAATGCATCGCCTGTAGATATGTGGGGAATACCAAATTCATTAATAATAGCCGCTGCTTGAGTACCTTTACCTGCCCCAGGAGGTCCCATGAAAAGAATGTTCAAGATTATCACTCCTTCAAAGAATTCCTATTGCAAGATCTAAAGTCACCGGGAAGCTCTTCAACTTCGCCGGATCCTTTATTTATTTATAAATCCCTTGTAATGACGTTTGATCAATTGACTTTCAATTTGCTTCATGGTATCCAGTGCTACACCAATTACGATTAGTAATGCTGTACCCCCGATTTGAACCGATTTAGGCAATCCAGCCAATGAACCCAAGAAGATCGGTATTAATGATATGACAGCGAGGAATATAGCACCAGTCATTGTCAAACGTGACAATACTCTAGTTAAATATTTCTCAGTACCTTTCCCTGGACGTATCCCTGGAATATATCCACCGTTTTTCTTCATGTTGTCAGCCATTTGTTGAGGATTCATCTGTACAAATGTATAGAAGAATGTGAATCCAATAATCATAATAACATAGAGTACCATACCTAATGGTTTATCTTGACTTAAGTTTTGAATAACCCAGTCAGCCCATCTTTGTGTGGACCAGAAGTTAGCAATGATAACTGGAAATTGAAGCAATGAAATAGCGAAGATTACCGGAATAACACCTGAAGCATTAATCTTAAGCGGTATGTGTGTATTCTGTCCGCCATACATTTTGTTACCCACGACACGTTTTGCATATTGCACTGGAATCTTTCGAATCGCTTGTTGAATGTAAATAATACCTACAACAATCAGTACAATGACAAGAGCGAGGATGATTGTTTTTAAAGAATTCATAAACACTTGATTTTCCTGAATAAAGGAAGACTGAGCTGTTGTACGAATATAAGTTGGTATATTGGCTACGATACCCGCAAAAATCAGAATCGAAATCCCGTTACCAATCCCTTTTTCCGTAATTTGCTCTCCTAACCACATTAGGAAGGCAGTACCAGCGGTCAACACAATTGCAATCAGTAAATACTTCGTGAATGTAGCATTTGGTATCATTTCAGTACCGTACATACGGTTAAATCCGATTGACATCGCAAATGCTTGAATAATCCCTAAAATAATCGTACCATATCGTGTTAATTGTGCAGATTTCTTCTTACCGTGTTCACCTTGTTTGGCCCACTCGGAAAGTTTAGGAATAACATCCATTGAAAGTAATTGCACAATGATGGATGCAGTAATATAAGGCGTGATCCCTAGAGCGAATATCGAGAACTGCATAAGAGCGCCACCAGAGAACGTATTGAGTAGACCGAACAAGTCAGCTCCAGCACTATCCGCAGCAGTCAAAACACTTTTATCAACACCCGGTACCGGTACGAAAGTACCGATACGGTAGATAAACAATACGAACAATGTGAACAAAATTCTTTTACGTAAGTCCTCAATATGCCAAATATTCTTAATCGTCTTAATCATTAGATCACCTCGGTTTTACCGCCGGCAGCCTCGATTTTCTCTACCGCAGATTGAGAAAACTTATTCGCTTTGACAGTCAGCTTAACAGTAACTTCGCCGTTGCCAAGAATCTTGATTCCGCTTTTAGCATTTTTCACGATTCCATTTTCGAACAAAAATTCAGGTGTTACTTCTGTATCTGCTGCAAAGTTGTTAAGATCTTCTGTGTTGATGATCGCATATTCTTTACGCGTAGGATTTACAAATCCACGTTTAGGCAAGCGACGATACAACGGGTTTTGTCCACCTTCAAATCCGGGGCGAACTCCACCGCCGGAACGAGAATTTTGACCTTTATGACCACGGCCAGATGTTTTACCCGTACCACTACTTGGTCCGCGTCCGACACGTTTACGTTCTTTGCGGGAACCAGGGGCTGAGGAAAGCTCATGTAATTTCATCGTTCGTTGCACCTCCTTAATTATTTTTGATTAATCTTCTGTAGATTAATCTTGAATTTCAGTAACGGATACTAAATGGGACACTTTATTGATCATTCCGCGAATCGCGGGATTGTCGTTTTGAACAACTATGCTGTTGATTTTTTTCAAACCAAGTGTTTTAACAGTCGCACGTTGATCTTCTGGACGACCAATTAAGCTACGGACGAGGGTAATTTGAAGTTTTGTCATGACGTTCCCTCCTTAACCGAGCAATTCTTCGACGGATTTGCCGCGTAATTTCGCAACATCCTCAGCGCGTTTTAGACGGGAAAGTCCCTCTAAAGTTGCGTTGACCATATTCATGGAGTTCGAAGAACCCAGAGATTTTGTCAAGATGTCACCTACACCAGCAAGTTCAAGTACAGCACGTACAGGACCGCCAGCGATTACTCCAGTACCTTCAGATGCTGGTTTCAACAATACTCTACCAGCTCCGTAGTGACCTGTAACTAGGTGAGGAATAGAAGTTCCAACAAGTGGAACGTGAATTAGATTTTTCTTAGCATCTTCAATACCTTTGCGAATCGCATCAGGTACTTCGCCTGCTTTACCGATACCGGCGCCAACATAACCTTTGCCATCGCCGACAACTACTAACGCGCTGAAGCTAAAACGGCGTCCGCCTTTTACAACTTTTGCTACGCGGTTAATATTTACAACTCTTTCAGTCAGTTCTAAAGTATTCGGATCTACACGCAAGTCGTTAACCTCCTTTTTTAAAAATATCTTAGAATTCTAAGCCAGCTTCGCGAGCTGCATCAGCTAGTGCTTGAATCCGTCCATGATATAAGTAACCTCCGCGGTCAAATACAACCGAAGCATGGCCTTTATCTTTAGCACGCTTTGCAACTAGTTCTCCAACTTTGCGAGCGGATTCTACGTTAGCTCCATTGGTAATTCCTTCACTCAATTCTTTATCAAGCGTAGACGCTGATACTAATGTAACACCAGCAACGTCATCGATCAATTGAGCATAGATATGTTTGGAAGAACGGAAAACGTTGAGACGAGGACGTTCAGCTGTTCCAGTAATTCTCTTACGAACACGAAGATGTCTACGCACACGCGCTTTGTTCTTATCTTGTTTTGTAATCATAAATTCCTTTTCACTCCCTTCAGTTTGCCATCAAAGCCTCACTTTAAGACGCAAACGGTAAATCACTAATAAGAAAAAATACCTTATTTTTTCTTACCAGCTTTACCTTCCTTACGGATAATGCGTTCACCTTCGTACTTAATACCTTTACCTTTATAAGGCTCAGGAGGACGTACACCACGGATCTGAGCAGCATAAGCACCCACGCGCTCTTTATCGATTCCTTTAACAAGAATCTTTGTGTTCACAGGTACTTCAAATTCAATACCTGACTCTGGTGTTATTTCTACTGGGTGAGAATATCCTACGTTCAATACGATTTTATCTCCGGATTTGCTTGCACGATATCCGACCCCAACCAATTCTAGAGATTTAGTGAACCCTTCAGTTACACCACTAACCATATTGAAGACAACGCTGCGTGTCGTGCCGTGTAGGGAACGATGCATTTTGTTGTCAGATGGACGTTCAACAAGAATTTCATTATTTTCTACTGTAATCTTCATATCTTTATGAAGTTCACGAGTCAAAGTTCCTTTAGGTCCTTTTACTGTGATTACAGAATTATCTACAGTGATATCTACACCACTTGGTACAGTAATTGGCTTGCGACCAATACGAGACATATATGTTGCACCTCCTTGTCTTGTGACATTATATTACCAAACGTAACAGATAACTTCTCCGCCAGCTTTGGATTGACGAGCTTCTTTGTCGGTCATAATTCCTTTTGAAGTAGAAATGATCGCAATACCTAAACCGCCGAGAACACGAGGAACTTCGTTACTCTTCGTGTATACGCGAAGGCCTGGTTTACTGATTCTCTTCAAACCGGTAATAACACGTTCGTTATTTTGTCCATATTTCAAGAAAATACGGATAATCCCTTGTTTGTTATCAGCGACAACTTCTGCATCACGAATGAATCCCTCACGCTTAAGAATATCAGCGATTTGTTTCTTCATTGTTGAAGCAGGCATTTCTACCGTTTCGTGACGTACTGTATTAGCATTACGAATACGAGTTAGCATATCTGCAATTGGATCAGACATAGTCATGTGTGTAAACCTCCTTCCCGTTATGGACTTCTTACCAGCTTGCTTTTTTCACGCCAGGAATCTGACCTGCATGAGCTAATTCACGGAAACAAATTCTGCAAATTTTGAACTTCTGCAGTACTGAATGTGGTCGACCGCAACGTTCACATCTTGTATATCCACGCACCTTAAACTTAGGTGTACGTTGTTGTTTTACTATCATCGACGTTTTTGCCACTTAGACTGACACCTCCTATAATTTTCGGAGAAATGGATTCGCGAAACTATTTCGCAAAAGGCATTCCCATTTGAGTGAGAAGCTCGCGGGATTCTTCATCAGTTTTAGCTGTCGTTACAATAACGATATCCATACCACGAACCTTATCGATCTTATCATATTCAATTTCAGGGAAGATCAATTGCTCTTTAAGTCCAAGTGTGTAATTACCCCGTCCATCAAATGCTTTGCTTGAAACACCGTGGAAATCACGAACACGTGCTAGAGTAATGTTGAATAATTTATCCAAGAAATAATACATGCGTTCACCGCGAAGTGTTACTTTAACCCCGATCGGCATATTCTCACGTAATTTAAATCCAGCGATAGATTTCTTAGATTTAGTAATGATTGGCTTTTGACCAGAAATCAACTGCATATCATTAACAGCGGCATCAAGAACTTTAGAGTTAGAAACAGCCTCACCAACACCCATGTTGATAACAACCTTCTCAATCTTAGGAACTTGCATAACTGTTGTATAGTTAAACTTCTGTATCAAAGCAGGTGTTATTTCGTTTAAGTAACGGTCTTTTAATCTTACTGCCATGAATTACAATCCTCCTTTCTTCACTATTCCTATTAGTCAATAACTTCTCCGGATTTTTTCGCTACGCGAACTTTTTTTCCGTTATCCAATACTTTGTATCCGATACGAGTTACTTTTCCGCTCTTTGGATCGATATGCATCACGTTAGAAACGTGAATTGCTGCTTCTTGTTCAATGATACCACCTTGAGGGTTTGATTGATTTGGCTTTTGGTGTTTCTTCATCATGTTCACACCTTCAACCAAGACGCGATTCTGACGAGGATAAGCTGCAATTACGCGGCCCTTCTTTCCTTTGTCTTTCCCGCTAATCACCATCACTGTATCATCTTTCTTGACATGCAGCTTATGATTATATGATTCTAGAACTTTTTTCACTTTTGGCATTTATTACACCTCCTGCGGCTTGCTATATGTTGCAAGTTAAAGGTTATTTTGAATTAGATAACTTCTGGAGCCAAGGAAACAATCTTCATGAAATCTCTGTCGCGAAGTTCACGAGCAACAGGTCCAAAAATACGAGTTCCACGTGGGCTCTTATCATCTTTAACTACCACTGCTGCATTCTCATCAAACGTAATGTAAGATCCATCTTTACGGCGTGTAGTACGTTTTGTACGAACAACAACCGCTTTAACGACATCACCTTTTTTGACAACGCCGCCTGGTGTTGCTTGTTTGACAGCACATACGATCAAATCTCCAATTGCAGCTGTACGACGACCTGTTCCTCCTAAAACTCGGATACACATCAATTCCTTCGCTCCGGAGTTATCGGCTACATGCAAACGTGTAAATGTTTGAATCATTTATATTTCCTCCTTTCGAAAAAAAGGTTCAAGAGGCTCAGACAATAATCGCTTTTTCTACGATTTCGACCAATCTCCAGCATTTATCTTTAGATAACGGACGGGTTTCCATGATTTTCACAATATCCCCGATTTTTGCAGTGTTGTTCTCATCATGCGCTTTAAATTTCTTAGTATATTTAATGCGCTTGTGATACAAGTTATGCTTTTTGTGGGTTTCTATAGCGACAACAATTGTTTTATCCATTTTGTCACTAACGACTTTACCGAATTGTACTTTCCGTGCATTGCGTTCTTCGCTCATTGTAATCCTCCTTCCTGAATATAGACAAGGTTAGTCCGATTCAATTAACTAATTCCAAGTAATCTTTCATGGATAATAGTTTTAGCACGAGCTATTTCCTTACGAACATCACGTATCCGAGTCGGGTTGTCAAGCTGACCAGTAGCCAGTTGAAAACGGAGATTAAAGAGTTCTTCTTTAAAACCAGATATCTTTTGTTCTATTTCAGCAGAGGTTAGGTTGCGCAATTCATTAGCTTTCATTTGCTTCACCACCCACTTCTTCACGTTTCACAAACTTCGTTTTAATTGGTAGTTTATGAGCAGCAAGGCGCATCGCTTCACGAGCGATATCTTCCGGCACACCACCAAGTTCAAACATAATCTTGCCAGGTTTAACTACTGCTACCCATTTTTCCACGTTACCTTTACCACTACCCATACGTACTTCTAGAGGCTTCTGTGTGATTGGCTTATCCGGGAAAATTTTAATCCATACTTTACCGCCACGTTTGATGTAACGCGTCATAGCAATACGCGCTGCTTCGATCTGACGGTTGGTAATCCATGATGGTTCAAGAGCTACCAAACCGAATTCTCCGAAGTTCAATTCAGTTCCGCCTTTAGCTTGACCTCTCATGTGTCCGCGTTGTTGTTTGCGGTGTTTTACACGTTTTGGTACCAACATGATTAGTTGCCTCCTTCCTGCACAGCTTGTTGTTTCTTAGCCGTTGGAAGTACCTCTCCACGATAGATCCATACTTTTACTCCGATAAGACCGAAAGTAGTAGCAGCTTCTGCAGTACCATAGTCAATATCAGCACGAAGCGTATGAAGTGGAACAGTTCCTTCGCTGTAGCCTTCTGAACGAGCAATCTCAGCACCGCCAAGACGTCCGCCTACTTGAGTTTTAATCCCCTTAGCACCAGAGCGCATAGTTCTTTGCATAGCTTGTTTCAAAGCACGACGGAATGAAACACGACGTTCCAATTGTTGTGCAATGCTTTCCGCAACGAGAATAGCATCTAGCTCAGGGTGTTTGATTTCTGAAATGTTAATGTGAACTTTTTTACCAGCAGAAATTTTAGTAATTTGTGTACGAAGTACTTCTACTTCAGCACCACCCTTACCGATTACCATTCCTGGTTTAGCTGTATGAATAGTAACGTTCACACGACCAGCTGCACGCTCAATTTCAATGTGTGATACAGCTGAATCTTTTAATTTATTTTTAACGTATTCGCGAATTTTAATGTCTTCGATTAAAAGAGTACCAAACTCTTTACCGGCAAACCATTTAGATTCCCAATCACGAATAATGCCTACACGTAGTCCTATTGGATTTACTTTTTGGCCCACTCGTTATCCCTCCTTATTTCTCAGATACCACCAAAGAAATGTGGCTAGTACGCTTATTGATCTTGCTAGCGCGTCCCATCGCACGAGGACGGAAACGTTTCATCGTCGGTCCTTGGTTGACATAAACTTCACTAACAAACAACTTGTTAACATCTAGTGAATAGTTGTGTTCAGCATTTGCGATCGCTGAGTTCAACAACTTTTCCACAACCGGGGAAGCGGCTTTCGGAGTGTGGCGAAGAATTGCGATTGCAGCGCCAACTTCTTTTCCACGAATCAAGTCAATTACTAATTGAACTTTACGGGAAGAAATCCGAATAGATTTAGCATGTGCTTTTGCTTCCATTGTGTTACCTCCTCTCAGACAAAGAGCTTAAAATATTATCTTCTTGTTTTCTTATCGTCATCTGTATGACTTCTGTAGGTACGAGTTGGAGCGAACTCTCCCAATTTGTGTCCTACCATATCTTCAGTTACGTATACTGGAACGTGTTTACGTCCATCATACACGCCGAATGTATGTCCGATGAACTGTGGAAAAATAGTGGAACGACGTGACCAAGTCTTAATAACGCCTTTTTTAGCCGAATCATCCATAACTTCTACTTTTTTCAACAAGTAACCATCAACAAAAGGTCCCTTTTTTAAACTTCGACTCATATGTGAATCCTCCCTTCATCAAATCTTCTCGTTACTTTCGGCACTTCACATTGTTATGCACAAAGTGCATTATTTTGTGCGGCGACGAACGATATATTTGTCAGAAGCTTTACCTTTTTTACGTGTCTTGTAACCAAGAGTAGGTTTACCCCAAGGAGACAATGGTGATTTACGACCAATTGGAGCGCGACCTTCACCACCACCGTGTGGGTGATCGTTAGGGTTCATGACTACCCCGCGTACTTCTGGACGTTGTCCTTTCCAACGGTTACGTCCTGCTTTACCAATCTTGATAAGTTCATGGTCAGCGTTACCCACAGAACCGATTGTAGCACGACAAACTTTAAGGATATGACGAACTTCACCAGAAGATAAACGTACTGTTACGTACTTCTCTTCTTTACCAAGAAGTTGAGCTTCAGTACCAGCAGCGCGTACTAACTGTGCACCTTTACCTGGTTGTAATTCGATGTTGTGGATAACTGTACCTACTGGAATGTTTTCCAACGGAAGTGCATTACCAATTTTGATATCAGAAGAAGGTCCTGATTCAATTACATCTCCAACTTTTAGACCTTGAGGAGCGATAATGTAGCGTTTCTCTCCGTCTGCATAATGGATCAGTGCAATATTGGATGTACGGTTTGGATCATATTCGATCGTAGCAACGTTACCTGGTATTCCATCTTTCAATCGTTTGAAGTCAATAATACGGTATTTACGCTTATGTCCGCCGCCGTGGTGACGCACAGTGATTTTACCTTGGTTATTGCGGCCCGCTGTTTTGCTCAGGGGAGCCAACAAAGATTTCTCCGGTTGGTTTGTTGTAATTTCTTCAAACGTGGACACAGACATGTGTCTTCTAGCCGGGGATGTCGGTTTATACTTTTTAATGGGCACTGAATTTCCCTCCTTACTTTAGCAATTTTACTATTCTACTGATTCAAAAAATTCTAGCGGTTTGCTATCTTTGCTAAGCGTTACTATAGCCTTTTTCCATTCGGATGTATATCCAGAATATTTACCATAACGTTTAGGTTTTTGCGGAACACGCATTGTATTAACATTTGTTACTTTGACTTTGAAAATAGCTTCAATAGCTTGTTTGATCTCTGTTTTATTCGCACGGAGTTCAACTTCAAAGGCATATTTCAAATCGCTCATATATTCGGCCGTACGTTCCGTAATCACGGGACGCTTGATCACATCGCGAGGATCTTTCATTATGCGAACACCTCCTCTACCTTCTGGACTGCTTCCTTCGTAATGATCAACTTGTCATACAACAGTACGTCAAGGACATTAATGCCGTCCGCTGCTACAAATTTCACACCCGGAATGTTACGAGCAGACAATGCTACTGTATCATCATAAGCCGGTGTTACGATAAGCGCTTTACGATCAACTTTCAAGTTACTCAAAATTGCTGCAAATTCTTTCGTTTTTGGCGAATTCAATGTCAATGCATCCAACACGATGATATCGTTACCGATCACTTTGGAAGACAAAGCAGATTTAATCGCTAAACGGCGAACCTTCTTAGGCAATTTGAAAGTATAACTGCGTGGTGTTGGTCCAAAAACTACACCGCCGCCCTTCCATTGTGGTGAACGAATCGAACCTTGACGAGCACGACCTGTACCCTTTTGTTTCCAAGGTTTACGTCCGCCGCCTCGTACTTCAGACCGTCCTTTAACTTTGTGAGTACCACGACGTAAAGAAGCTCTTTGTAGCAAGACAGCTTGATTCATAACATGTACGTTCGGTTCAATACCGAATACAGTGTCACTCAATTCAACTTCTCCCACTTCACTTCCACCGACATTAAAGAGTACTACCTTTGGCATTGTTGTTCCTCCTTTCTATTGGTGATTATTTCTTCACCGTTTCTTTGATTTTCACATAGCTGTTTCTAGGGCCCGGAACTGCGCCTTTGACTAGTAGAACATTACGTTCCACATCAACTTTAATAACTTCAAGTCTTTGTACAGTAATCGTAGTGTGACCCATATGTCCTGCTAGGTGTTTACCTTTTGGTACACGGTTAGCTTGGATAGAACCCATGGAACCCGGTCTACGATGGTAACGAGAACCGTGAGACATTGGTCCGCGACTTTGTCCCCAACGCTTGATAACACCTTGGAAACCTTTACCTTTAGAAGTACCTGTTACGTCAACAAATTCACCTTCAGTGAATACATCAGCTTTCAATTCTTGACCCACTTCAACACTTGTGGAGTCAATCCCGCGAATTTCGCGAACGTAGCGCTTAGGCGCAGTGTTTGCCTTTTTCGCATGACCTATTTCAGGTTTGATCGCGTTTCTTTCTTTTTTATCGGAAAAGCCTAGTTGAACTGCTATATAGCCATCGTTCTCTAGATCTTTCTTTTGTAAAACAACACAAGGTCCTGCTTCAATTACCGTTACAGGAATTACATTACCTTCTGCTGTAAATACTTGAGTCATTCCGAGTTTTTTTCCTAAGATACCTTTCATGTTGACACCTCTTTTCCTTTCAAAGTTCCGTACTAGTCAATCAATATTACAATTTAATTTCAATATCTACACCGGACGGCAGGTCCAAGCGCATTAGGGCATCCACAGTTTGTGGAGTCGGGTTCACAATGTCGATCAAACGCTTATGAGTGCGTTGTTCGAACTGTTCCCGCGAATCCTTGTACTTGTGTACCGCACGGAGAATGGTAATGATTTGTTTCTCAGTTGGAAGTGGAATCGGCCCGGATACACTAGCACCCGAACGTTTTGCAGTTTCAACAATCTTCTCAGCGGATTGATCAAGAACTCTGTGATCATAAGCCTTCAAACGAATACGAATTTTTTGCTTTGCCATTTTAGTCCCTCCTTCTATCGCCCAATTTGGTATCGGACATACTCCGCGAAAATTTTCTAACCACCGCTCCATGGCAAAGGGGCCTGGTGTGTCAGTAACCTCTCACTTCATCGCAACGTCTCAGAACAACATTTATAATTATATATAATAGTCAGATATAATGCAAGCATTAAATCAAAACTGCCTAAATAAATTAAGGGTCTTATCCTTGGAGGACAAGACCCTCAATCTCTTTGCGTTCACATCACACTGTTGCTCGTTACAGTACACTGTTACATATGTTTAAGACCGAAGCCTATTCTTATTTAGAGATTGTTGCAACGGCACCCGCACCAACAGTACGTCCGCCTTCACGAATGGAGAATTTAGTACCTTCTTCAATCGCGATTGGGTTGATCAATGTAACAGTTACAGTGATGTTATCACCAGGCATTACCATTTCAGTACCTTCTGGTAATGAGATAACGCCAGTTACGTCAGTTGTACGGAAGTAGAACTGTGGACGATATCCAGTGAAGAAAGGTTTATGACGTCCGCCTTCTTCTTTAGTCAACACATAGATTTGTGCAGAAAATTCTGTGTGTGGTTTAACAGTACCTGGCTTAGCAAGTACTTGACCGCGCTCAATTTGTGTACGATCAACACCACGAAGCAATGCCCCGATGTTGTCACCTGCTTGAGCGGAATCTAGCAATTTGCGGAACATTTCTACACCAGTTACAACAGATTTCTTGGACTCTTCATGAATACCGATGATTTCAATTTCTTCACCGACTTTAACAGTACCACGTTCTACACGACCTGTAGCAACGGTACCACGTCCAGTGATTGAGAATACATCTTCAACAGGCATCAAGAAAGGTTTGTCAGTATCACGAACTGGGTCTGGCACATAAGTATCGATCGTTTCGAACATTTCAACAATCTTCTTAGCCCATTCTCCTTCTGGATTAGCCAATGCTTCACGAGCTGATCCTTGGAAGATTGGAGTGTCGTCGCCTGGGAAGTCATATTCGCTCAATAGGTCACGAACTTCCATTTCAACCAATTCAAGAAGTTCAGCATCTTCAACAACGTCACATTTATTTAGGAATACAACGATGTAAGGAACACCTACTTGACGAGACAATAGGATGTGCTCACGAGTCTGTGGCATAGGGCCGTCAGCTGCGGATACAACCAGGATCGCTCCGTCCATTTGTGCAGCACCAGTGATCATGTTTTTAACATAGTCGGCGTGACCTGGGCAGTCAACGTGTGCATAATGACGGTTAGGAGTTTCATACTCAACGTGAGCCGTAGAGATTGTGATACCACGTTCGCGCTCTTCTGGAGCTTTATCGATTTGATCGAATGCTACAGCAGCACCCCCGTAAGTTTTGGACAATACAGTTGTAATTGCTGCAGTAAGCGTCGTTTTACCATGATCGACGTGACCAATAGTACCGATATTTACGTGTGTTTTATTGCGTTCAAATTTAGCCTTTGCCATTTTAAACACTTCCTCCTTTAATATATAAATTGTTTATGTTCATACAGTTAAGAGTTGAGCGATTGCTCACTCCCTTCTATATGGAAACTTTAATTACTCTTCACCTTTATGCTTCGAAACAATTTCCTCAGCAATGTTCTTCGGAACTTCTTCATAATGAGAAAGTTCCATTGAGAACACACCGCGTCCTTGCGTACCAGAGCGAAGTGTTGTCGAGTATCCGAACATTTCGGAAAGAGGTACCTTAGCACGAATAACTTGAGCTCCTGCACGGGAATCCATACCTTCAATCCGTCCACGACGGGAATTCAGCAGACCCATAACATCACCCATATATTCTTCAGGAACAGTTACTTCAACTTTCATGATTGGCTCAAGAAGAACTGGCTTACACTTATCTTTAGCAGCTTTCAGTGCAAGAGAACCAGCTACCTTAAATGCCATTTCATTGGAATCGACATCATGGTAAGAACCATCGACGATAGTTGCTTTAACATCAACAAGCGGGAAGCCTGCAATGACACCATTCTTCATTCCTTCTTCAATCCCTGCAAGTGCTGGAGCGATATATTCTCTAGGAACAGATCCACCGACAACCTTGCTTTCGAAAGTATTACCAGTTCCTGCTTCAAGTGGTTCAAATTCAACCCATACATGACCGTATTGACCACGGCCCCCAGATTGACGTACGAACTTACCTTCTACACGAGCTGGAGTACGGAATGTTTCACGATAAGCAACCTGTGGTTTACCCACATTAGTTTCCACTTTGAATTCACGACGCATACGGTCAATGATGATATCAAGGTGAAGTTCGCCCATACCTGCCAGAATTGTTTGACCAGTCTCTTCATCTGTATGAGCACGTAGAGTAGGGTCTTCTTCAGTAAGTTTACCGAGAGCAACACCCATTTTATCTTGGTCAGCTTTGGTTTTTGGTTCAACAGCAATGGAGATAACAGGTTCCGGGAAATTCATAGACTCAAGAATTACCGGATGTTTCTCATCACAAAGTGTATCACCTGTACTTGTATCCTTCAACCCAACAGCTGAAGCGATATCTCCGCAGTAAACTTCAGAGATTTCTTGACGGCTGTTAGCATGCATTTGTAGGATACGTCCGATCCGTTCGCGTTTACCTTTCGTTGCATTCAATACATAAGAGCCGGATTGCAATACACCGGAATATACACGGAAGAACGTAAGTTTACCCACGTAAGGGTCAGTCATAATTTTAAACGCAAGTGCTGAGAAAGGTTCTTTGTCATCAGAATGACGAACTGTTTCTGTACCATCATCCAAATGACCAACGATCGCAGGAACATCTGTTGGAGCAGGAAGATAATCAACAACAGCATCCATCATTAATTGAACTCCCTTGTTGCGATAAGAAGATCCACAGATAACTGGGAAAATCTTAGTTTCCACAACACCTTTACGAAGAGCAGCTTTAATTTCTGGAATTGTGATTTCTTCACCTTCAAGATACTTCATTGTCAAAACTTCGTCTAATTCAGCAACTTTTTCAATTAGTTCAGCACGAAGTTCTTCAACTTTAGCTTTGAATTCTTCTGGAATCTCAACCACTTCAATATTTTGACCCAAATCATCTTTGTACATATGAGCTTTTTGCTCAACAAGGTCAATAATACCCGTGAAATCACTCTCAGCACCAATCGGTAGCTGAATCGCTACAGCATTCGCACGAAGACGATCACGCATAGTTTCAATAACATTCAAGAAATCAGCGCCAATAATATCCATCTTGTTAACATAGGCAATACGAGGCACGCCATACTTATCAGCTTGTCTCCATACTGTCTCGGACTGAGGTTCTACGCCCTCTTTCGCACTAAACACACCTACTGCCCCATCTAATACACGAAGGGACCGTTCAACTTCAACAGTGAAGTCAACGTGTCCCGGGGTATCAATGATATTAACGCGGTGCCCTTTCCAAGAAGCAGTTGTAGCAGCGGAAGTAATTGTAATTCCGCGCTCTTGTTCTTGCTCCATCCAGTCCATAGTCGCAGCACCTTCGTGAACTTCACCGATTTTGTGCGTTATTCCTGTGTAGAACAAGATCCGCTCCGTGGTAGTTGTTTTACCAGCGTCAATATGAGCCATGATCCCAATATTACGTGTATTATTTAAGGAGAACTCTCTTGCCATGAAAATAGTCTCCCTTCAAATACAAATTATTTTTAAATTAATCCTACCAACGGTAGTGAGCAAACACTTTGTTCGCTTCTGCCATTTTGTGTGTATCTTCGCGCTTCTTAACAGAAGCTCCTGTGTTGTTGGAAGCATCAATAATTTCAGCTGCCAAACGTTCTTCCATAGTCTTCTCTCCGCGGTTGCGGGAGTAGTTAACGAGCCAACGAAGACCTAAAGCTGTACGTCTTTCAGGTTTCACTTCTAGTGGTACCTGGTAGGTTGAACCCCCTACACGACGTGCTTTAACTTCTAGAACTGGCATAATGTTCTTGATTGCTGCTTCAAATACTTCCATCGGATCTTTCTCCGTACGTTCTTGAATAAGCTTGAACGCATTATATAGAATAGTTGCAGCAGTCCCTCTTTTACCATCTAACATGATACGGTTGATCAAACGTGTAACCAGCTTGCTGTTATACAACGGATCTGGCAATACGTCTCTTTTAGTAACTGGACCCTTGCGTGGCATGGATATCCCCCTTTCTCAAATCATTGAATCTTTATCGATTCACTATTATTTTTTCGCTTTCGGACGTTTCGTACCATACTTGGAACGAGCTTGCATCCGATTATTGACCCCTGCAGTATCAAGCGCACCGCGAACGATGTGATAACGTACTCCTGCAAGGTCCTTTACTTTCCCACCACGAACCAATACGACACTGTGCTCTTGCAAGTTGTGTCCGATTCCTGGGATATAAGCAGTCACCTCTATGCGATTCGTCAAACGAACACGGGCATATTTACGAAGTGCGGAGTTCGGTTTACGTGGAGTCATAGTACCTACACGAGTACAAACACCACGTTTTTGTGGAGAACTCAATCCAGTCTCTTCACGCTTCAAAGCGTTAAACCCCTTTTGCAAAGCTGGAGACTTAGATTTGTAAATCTTGGATTGGCGTCCTTTACGAACTAGTTGATTAATTGTTGGCATGTTGTTGCCACCCCCTTCCCCATAATAATGTCTCTCTACACCCTCATCCCAAGTCCACAGACCCAGGTGATTCATAAAAAGACAAATGAAAAGTTTTTGCCGAAAGAATGTGGTTCTTCCTGAACAAAAACGTCTCTTATAACTATTGTTTAATGACGGCAGCCATTGCTGCACCCACTTCAATGCTGCATGCTTCGCCCAATTCAGTCATGGTATCCACATACGTTATGTTCACACCATGCTTTTCGCATAGCGCTACAATCTTTGAAATAAGCCGGTGATCCGCATCTGATGCCACATAGACTTCTGTAGCTTGGCCCAATTCCACAGCTCTTGTGGTTTGTTTGGTTCCAATTCGAACATGAACATCCTGCAATCCTTTATCATTAGACATCTTTTACGATTCCTCCAAAAGAACAGGCATAACATAACGACTCATGCACCTATGATATATTAGCATTCCATATCTTTGATGTCAAGAAGTTTCTTATTACTCTTGTTCATTATAGTTGGTTTGTGAAGTCATGTTATTCACATGACTTCACTGGCCTACTATGTTTAATCTATTGTAACTGCTTCTACTACTTCTTCTAGTACTTTGTTCTGTAATTCTGGATCAGCATAAGTCACACTACGATAACGATTCATACCTGTACCCGCAGGTATTAGCTTACCGATGATGACATTTTCTTTCAATCCGAGAAGCTTATCAACTTTACCTTTGATTGCGGCATCCGTCAATACGCGAGTTGTCTCTTGGAAAGATGCTGCTGACAAGAATGAGTCAGTCTCTAGAGATGCCTTAGTGATACCTAGTAGAACTGGCTTAGCAACCGCTGGTTCTTTACCAGATAGAATAGCAACTTTGTTAGCTGCTTCGTATTCATGAATATCTGAGAATGCACCTGGAAGAAGTGTCGTTTCACCCGCATCAACAATGCGAATCTTCCGAAGCATTTGTTTGATCATAACTTCAACGTGCTTATCGTTAATTTCAACACCTTGGTTACGATATACGCGTTGTACTTCTTGCAAGATGTAGTTCTGTACGCCACGAATACCTTTGATGCGTAAAATTTCTTTCGGGTCAATCGAACCATCCGTTAATTCGTCACCAGCTTCGATCTCTTGTCCTTCACTAACGCGAAGACGAGATCCATAAGTAACAAGATATGTTTTGGTTTCAGCTTCACCTTGGATTTCAATTTCACGACGATCTTTGGTTTCCCGAATTTCTTTAACAACCCCATCAATTTCACTGATCGTTGCTTGCCCTTTCGGGTTACGTGCTTCAAATAGTTCTTGAATACGCGGCAAACCTTGTGTAATATCATCACCCGCGACACCACCGGTATGGAACGTACGCATTGTAAGCTGAGTTCCTGGTTCACCAATGGATTGCGCTGCGATAATACCAACCGCTTCACCAATCTCAACATGCTTACCAGTAGCTAGATTACGTCCGTAACAAGTTTTACATACACCGTGACGCGCGCGGCAACTAAGAACAGAACGAATTTGAAGTTTTTCAACGCCTGCATCGATGATCGCACTCGCTTTATCAGAATCGATGAGGTCATTTCGGTTTACGATGATCTCACCAGTCTCTGGATGACGAACGGTTTCGAAGCAATAACGTCCTTCAATACGGTCATATAGATCCTCAATAACTTCTTTACCATCTTGAATCTTAGTAACCGTAAATCCTTTATCTGTTCCACAATCTTCTTCGCGTACAATAACATCTTGTGCAACGTCAACAAGGCGACGTGTAAGATACCCTGAATCGGCAGTACGTAATGCTGTATCGGCAAGACCTTTACGCGCACCGTGGGTAGATAGGAAGTACTCTAAGACAGTCAATCCTTCACGGAAGTTCGATTTAATAGGAAGTTCGATAATTCGTCCTGATGGGTTGGCCATCAGACCACGCATACCACCCAACTGAGTAATCTGCGATTTATTACCACGTGCTTTAGAATCAACCATCATCATAATATTGTTATATCGATCCATCGATTTCATAAGAACTTCTGTAAGTTCATCTTTCGTCTTGGACCAAATATCGATAACTCGATCATATCTTTCTTCGTTAGTAATCAAACCTCGACGGTATTGATTTGTAACGACACTAACTTTAGCGTCTGATTCTTTAAGAATTCCAACCTTTTCTTCAGGAACGATAACGTCAGATACCGCAACAGTAATACCCGCACGAGTAGAGTACGTAAACCCAAGTTGCTTAATATCATCTAGAATAACAGAAGTTTCTGTTGTATGGTACGTCTCGAAACAACGTGCAATAATTTGTCCGAGATATTCCTTACCAACAGCGCCACTAATGGGCAGTTCTTGTATTTTCTCACGAATATCCGCACCTTTATCATACACAAAGTATCTTTCAGGTGTCCCGTTGATCAAATTCTCACGAGTTGCTTCATTAATGTACGGGAAGCTGCTCGGATAGATTTCATTAAAGATAATTTTACCGATCGTTGTAAGCAACATGGCATTTTGTTGTTTCTCTGTAAAGTTAGTTTTACCCAATGCTTTAGCAGGGATCGCAACACGAGCATGTAGACCCGCTGCTCCACGTTGATATGCAGACACCGCTTCGTTCACATTTCTCAGAATCATTCCTGTCCCTTTTTCCTCTTTGTTATCCATTGTGAGGTAGAAAGTTCCAAGAACCATATCTTGAGAAGGTGTTACAACTGGCTTACCGTCTTTCGGATTCAGTATGTTACCAGATGCTAACATAAGAATACGTGCCTCTGCTTGAGCTTCAGCAGACAATGGAACGTGAACAGCCATTTGGTCACCATCGAAGTCGGCATTATAAGCCGTACATACTAGTGGATGAAGTCGGATTGCATGACCTTCTACAAGGATCGGTTCAAACGCTTGGATACCCAAACGGTGAAGCGTAGGAGCACGGTTTAGCAATACCGGATGCTCTTTTATAACTTCTTCAAGGACATCCCATACTTCAGGGCTTACGCGTTCAACTTTACGCTTAGCACTCTTAATATTATGAGCAAGACCTTTATTGACCAATTCCTTCATTACGAAAGGTTTGAACAATTCTAATGCCATCTTCTTAGGAAGACCACATTGATACATTTTCAGATATGGACCAACAACGATAACCGAACGACCTGAATAGTCAACGCGTTTACCTAATAAGTTTTGACGGAAACGTCCTTGCTTACCTTTAAGCATATGGCTCAAAGATTTCAACGGACGATTACCAGGACCCGTTACTGGACGTCCACGACGACCATTATCGATAAGAGCATCAACAGCTTCTTGAAGCATACGCTTTTCATTCTGAACGATAATGTCCGGCGCTCCAAGATCCAGTAGACGTTTCAAACGATTGTTACGGTTGATTACACGACGGTATAAATCATTGAGATCAGACGTTGCGAAACGTCCACCATCCAACTGTACCATCGGACGAAGTTCAGGAGGGATAACTGGTAGAACATCCATAATCATCCACTCAGGTTTGTTCCCAGAATTACGGAATGCTTCAATGACTTCAAGGCGCTTAATCGCACGATTACGGCGTTGACCTTGAGCAGTACGCAATTCCTCTCTTAGAAACTCTAGTTCTTTTTCAACATCAATATCTTGAAGAAGTCTTTTAACAGCTTCCGCACCCATGCCTGCATGGAATCCGTAACCATATTTTTCACGATAGCTACGATACTCTTTTTCAGACAAGAGCTGTTTTTTCTCCAAAGGAGTTTCGCCAGGGTCTGTTACAACATATGATGCAAAATAAATGATCTCTTCAAGTGATCTTGGAGACATATCAAGAGCAAGACCCATCCGGCTTGGAATTCCTTTGAAATACCAGATATGAGATACAGGGGCAGCTAGTTCAATGTGTCCCATACGCTCACGACGGACCTTCGCACGAGTAACTTCGACACCACAGCGATCACATACAACGCCCTTATAACGGACACGCTTATATTTACCACAGTGACATTCCCAGTCTTTCGTTGGTCCAAAAATTTTCTCGCAGAACAGACCTTCTTTTTCCGGTTTAAGCGTACGATAGTTAATCGTTTCCGGCTTTTTAACTTCTCCGCGGGACCATGATCGAATCTTCTCTGGAGAAGCGAGCCCGATTTTCATGTATTCAAAATTGTTAACGTCCAACAAGGAGCAACCCTCCTTAATCTAGTACAAATTTATTAGTTAACGCGAGTCGGGCAGTAAGGCAAGCCTAACCGCCGATCACGTGTCTCTTATTCCAAACCTACTTCTGCACCCTCTAAGTTAAGACTCAACTTATCACCTGAAACTTCATCTTCGTCATCGAGTTCTTTCATCTCGATTTCTTGTTCGTCGCCACTAAGAATCTTAACATCCATACCTAGGGATTGAAGTTCTTTAATCAGAACCTTGAATGATTCTGGAACACCCGGTTCTGGAACATTTTCACCTTTAACGATAGATTCATACGTCTTCACCCGACCCACTACATCATCGGATTTAACTGTTAAGATTTCTTGCAGTGTATAAGCAGCACCATAAGCTTCCAATGCCCAAACTTCCATTTCCCCGAAGCGTTGACCACCGAACTGAGCTTTACCACCCAGTGGTTGTTGTGTAACGAGAGAGTAAGGACCTGTGGAACGAGCATGGATTTTATCATCAACCATATGTGCAAGTTTGATCATATGCATAACACCAACGGTAACTTCTCGTTCGAACATATCACCAGTTCGTCCATCATACAATCTTGTCTTACCATTACGTTGCATACCTGCCTCTTCCATCGCGTCGAATACATCATTCTCATCAGCACCATCAAATACTGGTGTTGCCACATGGATACCAAGGAGCATCGCTGCCATACCTATGTGCACTTCAAGTAATTGACCGACGTTCATACGTGATGGTACCCCTAGTGGATTTAGACAAACTTGTACTGGAGTTCCATCCGGAAGGAACGGCATATCTTCTTCAGGCAAGATGCGGGCTACGACCCCTTTATTACCATGGCGCCCAGCCATCTTATCGCCCTCGGAAATTTTACGTTTCTGCGCTATATAAACACGAACCATTTGATTAACACCCGGTGGCAACTCATCACCGTTCTCACGAGTAAATACCTTAACATCGACGATAATACCGTCACTACCATGCGGTACACGTAGAGAGGTATCACGCACCTCACGAGCTTTTTCACCAAAGATAGCATGCAGCAAGCGTTCTTCTGCTGTTAGCTCCGTTACACCTTTCGGTGTTACTTTACCAACTAGGATGTCACCAGCGCTGATCTCAGCACCAATTCGAATAATTCCGCGTTCATCCAGATTACGAAGTGCATCTTCACCTACATTAGGAATATCACGTGTGATTTCTTCAGGTCCAAGCTTCGTATCACGTGCTTCAGATTCATATTCTTCAATATGGATCGAAGTGTATACATCCTCTTTAACCATCTTCTCACTTAGAAGGATAGCATCCTCATAGTTGTAACCTTCCCAAGTCATGAAAGCAACGACTACGTTACGTCCAAGAGCAAGTTCGCCCATTTCAGTAGATGGTCCATCTGCAAGGATATCTCCTGCTTTCACAACATCTCCTCTTTTAACGATTGGACGTTGATTAATACAAGTTCCTTGGTTTGAACGCATAAATTTGTGTAACTTATGCTTCACGATATCGCCCTTCACTTCATTGCCGTCTACCATCTCTACACGACGTAACCAAATTTCATTGGCTGAAGATCGTTCGATAATACCGTCATATTTGGATACAATACATACACCAGAGTCTTTAGCAGACTTATGTTCCATCCCTGTTCCTACTAATGGAGCTTTAGGAATAAGAAGTGGCACAGCTTGGCGTTGCATGTTAGATCCCATTAGCGCACGGTTGGAGTCATCATTCTCTAGGAATGGAATTAACGCCGTTGCTACGGATACTACTTGTTTAGGTGATACATCCATGTAATCTACACGATCACTTGGCATAGAAAGAATATTATCTGCTTGTTTGTTATAACGAACGATAACGATGTCATCACGGAACTTACCTTCTTCTGTTAATACAGAGTTCGCTTGAGCAACAATATAGTTATATTCTTCATCAGCAGTAAGATAATCAATATGTTCTGTTACAATTCCTGTCTTCGGATCTACCCAACGATATGGCGCTTCAA
The DNA here is from genome assembly GCF_001857945.1 of Paenibacillus crassostreae. Classification (NCBI taxonomy): domain Bacteria; kingdom Bacillati; phylum Bacillota; class Bacilli; order Caryophanales; family Paenibacillaceae; genus Paenibacillus; species Paenibacillus crassostreae. The sequence goes on along the minus strand of NZ_CP017770.1, from coordinate 3,242,594 downwards.
TAAATCCATATTCATTCACACGAGCAAATGTAGACAAGGAGTTAATCAACCCGATGTTCGGTCCTTCTGGTGTCTCGATTGGGCACATCCGGCCATAATGACTTGGATGGACGTCACGAACTTCAAATCCAGCGCGTTCACGAGTCAAACCACCAGGTCCTAAAGCGGATAGACGGCGTTTGTGCGTCAATTCACCAAGCGGATTGGTTTGATCCATAAATTGCGACAACTGTGAACTACCAAAGAACTCCTTAATAGATGCAATTACAGGTCGAATATTAATCAACGCTTGCGGTGTAATAACGTTCGCATCCTGAATAGACATTCTTTCACGAACAACACGTTCCATTCTCGAAAGACCTATCCGGAATTGATTCTGTAGCAATTCACCAACAGAACGTAAACGACGGTTACCCAAGTGGTCAATATCATCCGTACTACCTACACCTTGAAGCAAGTTAAGGAAGTAGCTGATGGATGAAATGATATCCGCAGGTGTAATATTTTTAACTAATTTATCAATATTGGCATTACCAATCACTTTGATAACTTTGCCTTCTTCATTATGAGAATATACTTCGATGCTTTGAAGTGAAACTTCTCCTGCATCAAGTGCGCCATTAGCCACATGATATGTCTTAAGACCAACACCATTCTCTAAATAAGGAAGCAATGTATCCAACAATCGGCGATCCACGATTTGACCAGATTCAGCCAGAATTTCTCCTGTCTCTGGATCAACTAGATTCTGAGCCAATTTTTGTTCAAACAAGCGATTCTTAATGTGTAATTTTTTATTAATTTTGTAACGACCTACATTTGCTAGATCATAACGTTTTGGATCAAAGAAACGTGCAATTAACAAACTCTTTGCATTGTCCAAAGTAGGAGGTTCACCTGGACGAAGACGCTCATAAATCTCTATGAGTGCTTTTTCAGTTGAGTCCGTGTTATCTTTATCCAACGTATTACGGATATATTCATCATCACCCAGCAAATCAAGAATTTCAGCATCGCTACCAAAGCCTAGTGCGCGAAGCAATACAGTTACTGGTATTTTACGAGTACGGTCAATACGGACATACATAATGTCCTTCGCATCCGTTTCCAGTTCAAGCCATGCTCCACGGTTAGGAATCACAGTTGCTGTGTAATTCTTCTTACCATTTTTGTCGATTTTGGTGCTAAAATAGACGCTAGGAGAGCGAACCAACTGGCTGACAATTACCCGTTCTGCACCGTTAATAATAAATGTACCGGTCTCCGTCATCAATGGGAAATCTCCCATGAACACTTCCTGCTCTTTGACTTCTCCCGTTTCTCTGTTAATGAGTCTAACTTTAACGCGTAATGGCGCCGCATACGTAACGTCACGCTCTTTGGCATCATCTACATTATACTTAGGCTCACCAAGACTGTAGTCAATAAACTCCAGAACCAAATTACCTGTGAAATCTTGGATCGGCGAAATATCGTGAAACATCTCCCGTAATCCTTCCTCCAAAAACCAATCATACGATTTCTGCTGGATTTCGATCAGGTTCGGAATTTCGAGTACTTCGTTAATTCGTGCATAACTTCGCCGAGTGCGTCGACCATACTGAACAAGATGTCCTGCCAACTTTAACTCACCCCTCATGTCTACTCACTTTAAAAATACATTGCGAACCTCTGTTTGGACATTTATAATGGAACCATACAGAAGCCACTCCCACAAATAAAGAAAAGCCCTTACCCGAATTTTTTCGAACAAAGAGCACTTACTATGGGCCTTCCAATCACACAGACCTCTTTATCTAAAGATTTGCTCTCGTACGCCATACCATATTATGATACGAAAAGTCTATGTTATTTGACTAACAAGACTTTAGATAATTGAGCAAACTAAAGACAAGAAGCCTATCCTAATACTGACATTTCATAATAGTATCATATCTGAAATGTCAAGTCAATAGTTCTAATTCGCATTATTCCTCGGATTTTATCGCTTTAAATATACGATATCCTTTTTCCTTCGTCACTTCCTGCACTTCACCGAATAATCTTTCTAGCTTTTCTCTTGCAGATGGTGCACCTTGTTTTTTTTGAATCACAATCCACAGTGCACCACCAACTCTCAAATGTTCATAAGCTTGTTCAAAAATGGAATGAACCGTATCTTTGCCCGCACGAATAGGTGGATTGCTCACAATGACATCAAAAACTTTCCCCTGTACAGCCGCAAACAAATCACTTTCCATGATAGAAACATTAGTGATCTTATTCAATTGAGCATTTTCTTTAGCTAACTCGATGGCTCTAGCATTAATATCCAACATGGTGACATGACCATTAGGAACAGCCCTTGCCGCTGAAAGCCCAATCGGTCCATAACCGCATCCGACATCCAGCACCTCAGCCACAACCGGTAATTCCAAGGCCTCGATCAATACCTTACTACCGAAATCAACACCGTTTTTTGAGAATACTCCAGCATCACTTACAAAGCGATAAGTTGTCCCATTTAATTGCTCTTCGATAATCTTGCGGTCATGTTTCGATTCCGGTTGATTCGAATAATAGTGCTGCGACATCTCAACCCCTCCGAATCTAACTTCATATTCTATTTTTTCCGATTTTATGAAAATTTAGTCATCATATAAGCAGAAACGGTTATACCAAGTGAAACTTATAGATTCTTATATTTTAAATTAGAAACAAACCCCTTGAACTAAATTCAAGGGGTTTGTTTTTTTCGGAAATGTTAACAAGCAGTCAAACTTTTGAAAATTTGAGAAGAAATTACTTAACTTCTACGCCAGCGCCTGCTTCTTCCAATTTAGCTTTTACTGTTTCTGCTTCTTCTTTAGATACTTTTTCTTTCAATGCTTTTGGAGCGTTATCTACCAAGTCTTTTGCTTCTTTCAAACCAAGACCAGTGATTTCACGAACTGCTTTGATAACGTTGATCTTAGAAGCGCCAGCGCTAGTCAAGATTACGTCAAACTCGGATTGCTCTTCAGCTACTGCTGCTGCTCCGCCACCTGCTGCTGCTACTGGAGCTGCTGCAGTTACGCCGAATTCTTCTTCGATTGCTTTAACAAGATCGTTCAATTCCAATACAGACATACCTTTAATAGCTTCTAAAATTTGTTCATTACTCATGGGTGAACCTCCAATTTTATATTAAAATATTTTGTTTATTACGTAAAACTGAGGAACAAAGTACTTACGCGCTTTGTTCTTCTTTGTCAGCAACAGCTTTAACAGCGAGTGCGAAGTTACGCACAGGCGCTTGAAGCACACTGAGAAGCATGGAAAGAAGTCCATCGCGCGAAGGAAGTTCAGCAAGAGCTTTAATCTGCTCAACACTTACTACTTTACCTTCAACTACAGCACCCTTCAATTTCAACGCATCATTCTTCTTAGCGAAGTCGTTAAGAATTTTAGCAGGTGCTACTGCATCTTCTCCACCAAACGCTACAACCGTTGGACCAACAAGAACGCTGTCCAATTCTGTAAGTTCAGTAGCAGCAGTTGCACGACGCAACAATGAGTTTTTCAACACTGTCATTTCAATACCCGCTTCACGAAGTTGCTTACGCAATTCAGTGATTTGAGCTACATTCAATCCACGGTAGTCTGCAATAACAGTTGTTACGCTTTCGCGTAGCTTTGTTGTAACTACATCTACTGCTTCTTGTTTTGATTGAATTACTTTTGCATTTGCCAATCTATACACCTCCTGATAGTTTACTATACAGCAGTATTCATAACCACTGAACATTCTACTTAGGCAATTAAAAAGCCTCCGCAGAATCTACGAAGGCCTGATGAATCATCATTTGTAAGGACTTTCGTCCAAGCATTACTGACGTTCTATCACAACACCTCGGTAGGGAATTAAGCCACTGGCACCTACTGTCTACGGTAAGCATATTCAACTTTAAAATAACATCAAGTCATTCACAACAACTCTTACATAATAGCAAATCCTATTGAACTAGTCAATATAAATTTCTTATTTGTAAGCAGATGTGTTCACATGTGCACTTGGACCCATCGTCGAGGAAATAGCAATCCCCTTCAGATACACACCTTTAGCAGATGCTGGTTTTGCACGGTTTAACGCATCAAGTAAAGATTTAAGGTTCTCATTCAATTGTTCTTCACTGAATGATACTTTACCGATTGGCGCGTGAATTTGACCTGCTTTATCGAGACGGTATTCGATCTTACCAGCTTTAATTTCTTGAACAGCTTTAGCAACATCGAAAGTAACCGTGCCTGCTTTAGGGTTAGGCATTAGACCTTTACCACCAAGTAGACGACCCAGTTTACCAACCTCACTCATCATATCAGGTGTAGCTACGCAGACATCGAATTCGAACCAGCCTTGTTGGATCTTGTTGATTATATCAGCATCCCCAACATAATCAGCACCAGCCGCTTCCGCTTCCTTCACCTTATCACCTTTTGCAAATACCAATACACGTTGTGTTTTACCTGTGCCGTGAGGCAAGACAACTACACCACGAACGGCTTGGTCTTGTTTACGTGGGTCTACGCCCAAACGAACAGCTGCTTCAACAGTTTCGTCGAATTTAGCAGTTGCTGCCTTTTTCACCAATGCTACGGCTTCTGAAGGCTCGTATACTGATTCGCTATTAATTAGCTTAGCAGCTTCTTGATACTTCTTACCATGTTTAGCCATGAAATCTTCCTCCTTTGTGGTTTTAGCGGAAATTCCTCCCACATATGCCGGCCTTATTCAGACCTGCGTGTCGCAGAAAAACCTAAAATTAGTCTTCGATTGTGATTCCCATACTGCGGGCAGTACCTTCAACCATACGCATAGCAGCCTCAACGGATGCAGCATTAAGGTCAGGCATTTTTTGCTCAGCGATTTCACGTACTACTGCACGCTTAACTGTAGCAACCTTCTTCTTATTCGGTTCGCCAGAACCCTTCTCAATCTTTGCAGCTACACGAAGTAGAACTGCAGCAGGAGGAGTTTTGGTGATGAATGTAAACGAACGATCTTCGAATACAGAAATTTCAACCGGAATAATCAATCCAGCTTGATCTGCTGTACGAGCATTGAACTCTTTACAAAATGCCATAATGTTGACACCTGCTTGACCCAACGCAGGACCTACCGGTGGTGCCGGATTCGCTTTACCTGCAGGAATTTGCAGTTTTACAATTTTGATTACCTTTTTTGCCATGTAAAACACCTCCTTGACTCAATAGTGGTTAAGCGGACATCGCTGCCCTCCCACAAGAAACCTGAAGATTAATCAATCTTCTCCACTTGAGTATAATCCAACTCTACTGGGGTTTCCCGTCCAAACATGTTAACGTGTACCTTGACTTTGCTCTTGTCTACCAAAATTTCTTCCACGGAGCCCACGAAGTTCGCAAAAGGACCGACTTTAATTCTAACCGATTCCTTAAGTTCAAATTCGATGTGGGGTTTCGGTTCATTCATTCCCATATGTTTCAGGATCTGTTCCATTTCTTCTGGAAGCAGAGCTGTAGGTTTAGAACCTGAGCCTGTTGAACCAACAAAACCTGTTACTCCTGGTGTGTTGCGAACAACATACCAAGAATCATCAGTCTGGATCATTTCGACAATGACATATCCGGGGTAAACTTTACGCATGACAGTTTTTTTCTTACCGTCTTTGTTTACGATTTCTTCTTCCATCGGAACAAGAACACGGAATATCTTATCTTCCATCCCCATAGACTCTACGCGTTTTTCCAAATTGGCTTTGACCTTATTCTCATACCCTGAATAGGTATGAACGACATACCATCTTTTTTCCATATCAAGCCACCTGGGACCCTTCTTAAATAATCGCTTCGATCACAGCGGAAATACCGATGTCTAGCACCCAAAAATAAATTGTGACAAACGTAACCGTACCAATGACTATAAGAGTATAGTTCGTCAGTTCTTTACGATTGGGCCAGCGAACCTTTTTGAGTTCAGCCCAGCTCTCAGAGAAAAAGGAAAAAAAAGACTTGAACTTACCTTTCACGCCGACTACACCTCCAATAAGACTATCTTATCTGGTTTCGCGATGAGGAGTTTGCTCGTTACAATACTTGCAAAATTTCTTCATCTCCATGCGGTCGGGGTGATTCCGCTTGTTCTTCGTGGTTGCGTAGTTTCTTTGTTTGCAATTTGTACAAGCCAAAGTGATAATTACCCGCATGATGTGCACCTCCCGTAGACGTCTCCTTAAGAAGACTCTATATTGATCCCAATTAGAAACAGTTAGACCTTTCATTGCTGAAAGAAAAAGCCGTTTCTGCGAGATGAACAAGAAAGAATACAAGATGACTTTTGCTTTCTTATTCATTAAAACCACGCGAATTTAGGCCTACCTAAAACACTTTATCACATGGCTCATATCATGTCAACGAAAGAATGCACCCACAATAGAGGCTCACTTTACAACTAAAGGTTGTCTCTATCCTTTTTCTTTACTGGGGAACTGCCCACAATCATATACTAGTATAGTACATTCTTAGTGGGGCTAAACATTTTCATTCCATCTGATAGATGTTCACGTTAAATATGATTTACTGATGATACTTATACTTTCTTATACTTAAAAAAAGACTCAAGATCGAGCCTTTCTCAATTAAAGCAGATATTCAGTTATCTCTTACTTCCAAATATCTCTCCAACTTACGTTTCACACGTTGAAGAGCATTATCAATTGACTTAACATGTCGGTCTAAATCCACCGAAATTTCTTGATAGGATTGTCCGTCTAAATACAACATAAGAACCTTACGTTCCAAATCACTAAGAATTTCAGACATCTTATCTTCCAGACCCATAAATTCTTCTTTATTAATAGCCAATTGCTCAGGGTCAGATATTTGCGACCCACAAATTACATCAAGCAATGTCCGATCAGAATCTTCATCATATATGGGCTTGTCCAACGATATGTAGGAGTTTAATGGAATATGCTTCTGTCTCGTAGCCGTCTTAATCGCAGTAATAATTTGCCTTGTAATGCACAATTCAGCGAAAGCCTTAAACGATGATTGCTTATCTCCTCTGAAGTCCCTTATCGACTTATATAACCCAATCATTCCTTCTTGAACGATATCCTCACGATCAGCACCGATCAAAAAATAGGATCTAGCTTTTGCTCGTACAAAATTTCTATACTTGTTGATCAAGAACTCTAGTGCTAAACTCTCGCCTAAGCGGAAAGCTTCGACTATGTCCTCATCACTGAGGCATGCATAATCAGACACCATTAAATCCTTCAGGTCGACACTCACCAGAATCCCCCCGGTTGCAACGAAAGGTACACCGTTACTCTGTGAAATATAGGATCAGTATATATTATGTAACCTATTACCGTCAACCATAACATTACTAATGATTACAAGTATGTCATAAATGTCAAGAACTTTAAAATGGTAATATATTCAAATATATCATTCCCGCCGCCAACGTTCAAATAACTTTCGTTGCTCCGGACTCAATTTATCATCTATTGTATTACGATTAGAGCCAACCCGTTCCCGTTTAATCTGCTCTTCAATTTCACGTTCAGAATTCTCAACTTCGATTAGAAGTTCACGTGCTGATAACCGGAGTGCACCTTTAGCAAAAATGACATTTTGCTCTATTAAATCACTGGTTGCTACATAGATCTGACGCCGCCTTTGACTCATTTCACCTACTAGTCGTTCAATCGTCTCGTCAGCTGTTTCTTTTTCTTTCGTGAAATACACCTGTATTTTACTCTGAGAGAAGGACTTACCTAATCCGGGTACGCGATATGCATCGAAAACTGCAATGACTTGTTTCCCTGAGAATGCCTGATAATCCGCTAGTCGTTCCAGTAGACGGTCTCTTGCTTCTTGCATATTCATGCTTGCCAACTGGGCCAGTTCGGGCCATCCCCCGATCATGTTGTATGCATCGACAAGAAGCACATCCCGTAGGTTTACCATATATAATTACTCTTGCTTACGACGTCGGTGCAGCACTTCATACATGACTACTCCAGCTGCCACGGAAGCATTTAATGAGTTGATCTGACCCTTCATTGGCAATTTCACTAACACGTCGCATTTATCTCGAATCAATCGCCCCATGCCCTTTCCTTCATTACCAACAACTACCGCAACAGGACCATCAAATACATTCGTATCATAAATTTCCTGCACAGCTTCAACGTCAGTACCCACTACCCAGATACCCAACTCTTTCAGCTTATCTATAGTCTGCCCCAAATTCGTCACTTGGGCTACCGGCACATACTCAACAGCACCTGCTGAAGTTTTGGATACCGTTGCGGTTACTTGAGCAGAACGACGTTTAGGAATGATTACACCATGAGCTCCAGTACAGTCTGCTGTACGTAAGATAGATCCTAGATTATGAGGATCTTCAATTTCATCAAGCAAGATCAAGAAAGGCTTCTCACCTTTTTTCTCCGCTATAGCAATAATATCGTCTACTTCAGCATACTCATATGGAGCTACTTGAGCCACTACACCTTGATGCTGAACATCAGGGACGAGTTGGTCTAGTTTCCGCTTGTCCACTTGCTGGATCACGACCCCACGCTTCTTGGCTTCAGCGATAATGGGAAGTGTCAAATGTTTTTGTGCATTTTCAGATATCCATATCTTATTAATGCTTCTTCCCGATCGAAGTGCCTCGGTGACTGAATGCTTACCTGCAATCATTTCCTCTTCCATGTTGCTCCTCCTTCTTATCCAGTATGAAATCTATTGATCCATATACTGAATGCTTAACATAATTAATTCATTCATTCTTTCCAATTGTTTTGTATAGTACAAGTATCCAATTAAAGCCTCAAACGCTGTAGCATGACGATATTCTAATACATCAGCATTTTTAGGAATACTGCCTGATTTAGCATTACGCCCTTGTCTAACCACATCACGTTCTTCCTCGGTTAAAAAGGTATCTAGATAGGTTACAATTTTACTCTGTGCCTTCGCGGATACCATCTTTGTAGCCGATGTATGCAAGTGATGGGGCCGTAAATTAGGTTTGGAAATCAGATATTGTCGCACAGCTACTTCATAAAGTGCATCCCCAATATACGCTAATACAATTGGGGGAATGAGTTTAGCTTGCTTCGAAGGAGGAAATGTAAACAAACCCTCTTCAAACAATTTCTGACCATTGTCCGCGCTCACTTACGTCTCCAGCGCATACCTTGCGCCGTATCCTCTAATATAATGCCACGGGATGCAAGTAAATCGCGAATGTCATCAGCACGCTTCCAATTTTTATCTTTACGAGCCTGTTCACGTTCAACAATTAGCTTATCAACCTCTTCATCGATCAATTCCACTTCATTGACAGCATATAGTCTTAACACTTGATTCATCTCATCAAATACATGTAATAGAGCATAGATATCAACAGCTTTCACAACAGCTCGCTGCAGTAAAGAATTGGCTTCGTTTACCCATTCGAATATAGCTGTAATCGCGTCTGGTGTATTGAAATCATCCTGCATTTTATCATGATACATCGCTAGAATATCAGAAAGTCTGGACTGCAATGTCTCATCAACTGTATCGTTCATATCTACCACAACAGCAGTTAAGCGATGTTTCAGATTATCCACGGCATTTCGAATCCGTTCTGTGCTTTTCTCTGCCTGATCGATGATCTCGTTGTTGAAGTTCAATGGATTACGATACTGGCTCGATAACATAAAGTAACGGATGGACTCCCACTTATACTGTTTACGCAAATCCTTAACTAGTATACCGTTACCTAATGATTTGGACATTTTCTCATTATCAATATTAATGTATCCATTGTGCATCCAATAATGAGCGAATGTCTTACCAGTAATTGCTTCTGTCTGAGCTACTTCGCATTCATGATGTGGGAATTGTAAATCCTGTCCTCCACCATGGATATCAATACTTTCACCTAGATAACGACGTGCCATAGCTGAACACTCAATATGCCACCCAGGTCTTCCCTCACCCCATGGACTAGACCATGCTATTTCACCTGGTTTCGCAGCTTTCCATAGCACGAAATCTTCTGGATTCTCTTTACGTTCATCCACACCGATTCGAATGCCGAATTGCAATTCCTCGAGTTTCTGATGAGACAATTTACCGTATTCTTTAAATTTATGAGTACGAAAAAATACGTCTCCACCCTTCTCATAAGCGAATCCTTTATCCTCAAGCTCCTGAATAAATTCTAGAATCGAATCCATATTTTCAGTAACACGTGGATTTAACGTAGCACGAGTCAGTCCGAGACCTTCTAAATCCTCATAATAAGCACCAATAAAAGTATCCGCGACTTCAGGCACAGTGCTCCCTGTTTGTTCTGCTTTTCGAATTAATTTATCATCAATATCTGTAAAATTCACAACGTATTTCACTTCATTACCCAGTTGTTCTAGATAAGTTCGGACCACGTCAAATACAATCATCGGACGCGCGTTACCAATATGAATAAAGTCGTAAACGGTTGGTCCGCATACATACATTTTCACCTTCCCAGGTTCTTGTGATACAAAGATTTCCTTATTTCTAGTCAACGTATTATAAATTTTTAGAGCCATTTGTTCAAATCCTCTCGTTCATTCTTGTTCTGGTTTCTACTTCTTCTTTAATAAGCTGTTTATTTTCTTGTTGTACTCGATTCAATTCCACTCGAAGTTCGTGTATTTGAACTTGCATTTCATGCATAGCATCTATGACTGGATCTGGCAATTGATGACTAAGACGATCAACACGTCTTCCATCCTTCTTAACAATCTTACCCGGAATACCAACCACGGTACTATTCGGTGGAACCTCCTTCAGAACAACAGAGTTAGCCCCTATATTAGATTGGTCGCCCACAGTAAAAGAACCCAGCACCTTAGCACCTGATGCTATAACAACATTATTACCAATAGTAGGATGCCGTTTACCCTTTTCCTTACCAGTCCCTCCAAGAGTCACCCCTTGGTAAATCACAACATCATCTCCAATTTCACAAGTCTCTCCGATAACGACTCCCATCCCATGATCGATGAATAAACGTTGACCGATTGTTGCACCCGGGTGAATTTCAATTCCCGTCATAAACCGGCTGCACTGTGAAATGATCCTTGCCAATGTAAACCAATGACGCTTGTAAAAAATATGTGCGATCCGCTGTGCCCAAATCGCGTGAAGTCCAGAATACGTAAAGATGACCTCGAATAAACCTCTAGCCGCAGGATCGTTTTCAAATACCGCTTGGATATCTGATTTCATATTCTTAAACATATTGTTCTCCTCTTCGACACTTTACTGTTACCTTAGCAGTAATCGTATCCCCATATATTGCATCACGAACTAGTAGAGCGATTCACGTTAGTGTCATAGTTATTACATATAAAAATCAAAAACGCCCCTGCAGCATATGCTGCAGAGGCGTTGATCGCGGTTCCACTCTGCTTGAGATGTTCAACATGTTAACAATATATATCATTAACATGATTACATCTCATCTTAGCGTCCAATAACGGATGACGACCCGGTTCGATCTAACGATAGAGTAATACAGCTCTCCTTCGCTCGGTCGAGCAGCTCACAGGTGCATTTCAAATACCGACATATGGATAACTCACAGCCCTAGAGGAAGCAATCTCATTCCCCCGGTTATCCTCTCTGTAAAATGTCTAAGTAACTTACTTCTCCTGATCCTAGCTATTAACATATATATATTCAAGTTTCATTATCCATTTGAAGATTATTTTGTATATGATGATTTGGAAGTATTATAACGAAAAGAATGGAAACTGACAAGACTTTCAAGAATCATTAGCCACAAGATGTGAAATTTTCACATCTTTTTACACATTGATTTGTGACTTCAATCTGTTCTTCACAGTATCTAATCCGAGTAGATAGATCGTTTGATTCAGATCACGACCATGCGTCTGACCTGTCAAAGCCACGCGAATTGGCATGAATAATTGTTTTCCCTTGAAGCCTGTTTCCTTCTGAACTTCTTTTATAAGAACTGCCATATTCGCTGGGGTAAACTCGTCTGTGCTTTCTATTTTAGCAAGAAAAGCAGCTAGAACTGTAGGAACCTGTTCTTCCGCAAGAATGGCTTTCCCTTCCTCTTCCTGTTCAACATCTGACTGAAAGAACATCTCAGACAATTCCACAATGCTAGAAGCGGAAGTTAATTGTTCTTGATAGAGAGCTATAAGCGATTTCGCCCAAGCTTCCTGTTCTGCATTCAATTCCACCGGCAAGCGACCTGCTTGTTGCAAATGCGGAATCGCTAGCTTAGCTATCCGATCTGAATCGGCTTGCTTAATATAATGATTATTCAAATAAGCTAATTTGTGCTGATCAAATACGGCAGGACTCTTCGATAAACGTTCTGCATTAAAGATAGAGATTAACTCCTCCTTACCGAACATCTCTTCTTCACCTTCCGGTGACCATCCAAGTAAAGCAATAAAGTTGAACAATGCCTCTGGCAAATACCCCAATTTATCATATTGTTCAATGAACTGAATGATCGATTCATCCCGTTTACTTAGCTTCTTATGATGTTCGTTCACAATCAAAGTCATATGTCCAAATTGAGGTGCATCCCATCCTAAAGCTTCGTAGATCATTAATTGACGAGGCGTATTAGATACATGATCTTCTCCACGCAATACATGCGAAATCTCCATGAGATGATCATCGATTACAACGGCGAAATTATAAGTTGGTATCCCATCTTTCTTCACGATAACAAAGTCGCCTGTATCATGTGTCGTGAAAGAGATACTTCCCTTTACAATATCATCAAAAGTAAACGTCTTATCTTCAGGAACGCGGAATCTAATGCTAGCCACAAGACCTTCCGCTTCAAAAGCACGACATTGTTCTTCAGTTAAATCACGATGTTTACCGGAGTAACGAGGTGTTTCTCCACGGGAAATTTGACCTTCCCGCTCCTGTTCCAACTCTTCCTCTGTACAATAACAACGATAGGCCATACCCTTATCCAGTAGCTCTTGCCAATACTTGCGGTATATATCAAGTCTTTCCGTCTGGCGATATGGGCCGTATGCTCCACCAACATCGATACTTTCATCCCAATCCATACCTAACCATTTCAAATATTTCAGTTGGCTTTCTTCTCCGCCCTCAACGTTACGCTTCACATCTGTATCTTCAATACGAATAATAAATTTCCCACCTAAATGGCGAGCGAATAAATAGTTGAATAAGGCCGTTCTGGCGTTACCAATATGTAAATGTCCTGTTGGACTTGGCGCATAACGAACACGCACTTCATTAGTCATCATAATCCCTCCAATTCGTAAATCTTACACGTTATTCATAATTCATGATGATAGCATATCTTTAGTTAAGCATACAATAGATTGGGCTGCGATCCCTTCGCCTCTACCCGTGAATCCTAATTGCTCTGTTGTCGTTGCCTTCACGTTTACTTGGCTAAGTTCAGCATTCAGCACCTTAGCGATTACCTCCGTGATTTGGGGAATATAAGGAGCCATCTTCGGTTTTTGAGCAATAATAGTAGAATCAATATTACCTAGGCGATATCCTTTTTCCTTGGCTAGATTCCACACATGTTCTAACAATTTGAGACTATCAGCATCTTTATAATTTGGATCCGTATCTGGGAAATGCTTCCCAATGTCACCCAATGTTAATGCGCCTAGGATTGCATCTGTGACTGCATGCAACAATACGTCAGCATCTGAATGTCCTGCTAAACCTAACTCATACGGAATAGTTACTCCCCCAATAATGCATGGCCTACCTTCAACCAATTGATGCACATCAAATCCTTGGCCCACTCGTATCATCGTCTTCCCTCTCCCTTACGTTTCTCTATAAATGACGCATACTCCAAGTCGTCAGGTGTTGTTAGCTTAATATTCGAATAATCTCCCTGTACGACAGCGACTTGCACACCTAAACGCTCCACTAGCATAGAATCATCAGTTCCTACAAAGCCCGTACTTTGGGCCTCTTCATGAGCCCTCAGAAGTTCTGAAACACGAAAAGTCTGTGGGGTCTGAATAGCCCACAGACTTTGACGATCAGGTGTCGCCACAATAATACCCGAATCATCAACTTTTTTGATTGTATCTTTCACAGGAACTGCTAATACTGAAGCCCCGGTACGGAGTGCCATTTGATAACATGCTTCAATATCACCCGCTTCCACAAACGGCCTCACACCATCATGGACCATAACCCAATCGGTATTAATTTCTAGTAATCCTTTATATACGGAGTATTGTCTCTCACTACCCCCGGGTATTACCTTTACCACCTTGTCCAACTTATATTGCTGTACCCATGCCTCAGCGCGTTCGACATCATGTAGTCCCGTAACGAGAACAATCTCCTTCACCAACGGCAACCTATTGAATACTTCAAGTGTATGAATAATAATGGGTTTATCGTTTAGTAATAAATACTGTTTGCTCTCTTCTGTACCCATACGAGAACCTTTACCCGCTGATACAATAATGATCCCCAGACTATTGTCCATAATAATTATACCCCTGTCTTCACTCCCATGTACTAAGAAGAAATAATTATCTCTATCATACCGTTTTTACTGTGCTTTTTCCAACAGTTTCGGTTTCGCAAAGATCATTCGTCCTGCAGAGGTCTGAAGAACGCTAGTCACTAACACTTCCATGAGCGTTCCGATATAATCACGCCCACCTTCGACTACAATCATCGTCCCATCATCCAGATAGGCTACACCCTGTCCATGCTCTTTACCGTCTTTAATAACCTGGACCATAATCTCTTCACCTGGAAGAACAACAGGCTTAACCGCATTCGCAAGATCGTTGATATTTAGAACGGATACTCCTTGTAACTCACATACTTTGTTTAAATTGAAATCATTCGTGACCACTTTCCCTTGCAGCACCTTAGCCAACTTTACAAGTTTACTATCGACTTCCGTAATATCTTCAAAATCTCCCTCGTAGATCCACACTTTAATTTCTAATTCTTTTTGAATCTTATTCAGAATATCAAGTCCTCTACGGCCTCGATTACGCTTAAGCAGATCTGATGAGTCAGCGATATGCTGTAACTCTTCAAGCACGAACTCAGGGATCACAATCGTCCCCTCAATAAATCCCGTCTTACAAATGTCAGCGATACGCCCATCGATGATAACACTCGTATCCAATATTTTATGTTCTTCTAGCTTTCTCTCATCGGAAAGTTCCTCACGGCCCCATCGACCTGATGTCCATAAGGTCGCTAATTCGCTTCGTTTCTCCATCGCGATTCTAAGACCCATATAACCGCATATAAGCGTCACTCCGACGCCAAGCAACTGTCCCGCTGTTCCGAGCCAAGCGAGGCTAGGATACAACAACAACGCCATTAGAAGGCCACCTGTTAATCCCGTGGCTCCTGCCGTCAATTCATTCATGGGCATCGTTGAGAAAGAACTCACAAATGACTGAATTTTACTGATAAAGGGTTCTGCACTTATTGAGCCAATCAACATAAATAAAATTGCACCTAACGCTGCAAAGACCAATCCTCCTGATACACTGCCACTCCCACCAAATAGGGTTATCCATTCTGGGAACGACTGCCCTAACAGATCGTAGATTACATAGCCCGCCCATGCACCACATAGCCCGAGAAATGTTAATATTACCTTTTTCAACATCAGAACCCACACCTCCTTCATAATATTACGTTTCTAGATATCCCTAACCAGTATGATCCAATTCAAGAAAAATTAACCCTGTCACACTTAACATTTTTAGTTTATCCGCCATAAATAAAGAGTTTATGACGATCAATGCATTTCTAGTTGAAAACAATCTTACGACTGGCATATAATTAACCCAATTCATAATACTAGAGGTGATCGATAAAATGAGCTCGCTTAGTTTACAAGATTTCCAGAATCAAGTATCAGATTTATTACTTCGTCACCGCAGTCTGCTTGATGTCATGTCTAAGAATGGACAGAGTAGCGCGTCATTGAATAGGGCCGTTGTCAAAGCTGTAACCGACTGCGGTTGTATTGAAATACACGCTTCCCAACAAACTTTTGAACCGGAATTAGATCTTGCTTCTTCGAAAGATGTTGTGGGAACCCATGTATCTGGACATTTATGCGAGAACTGTAGAGAAATTATCAGCACCGAATTAGGCCGGAACATGTTCTATATGTCTGCTTTGTGTAACTTACTTGAGATTAATATGGACGAAGTTGTTCAAGAAGAATCGAAGAAATGTTCCACATTGGGTTTATTCAATATGTCGTAGTAGTGAATTCCTATTGCTTTGAAAAGACAAAAAAGCATTTATCTCGTTGCCTTAAGGGCATGAAATAAATGCTTTTTATTTTTACATATATGGAGGTGCTCAGACCTTTTTCAATTAATTGTCTAAATGAAGGGGGTCTTCCTCTTTCTTCTTGTGGCGACGACGCCTCAAAGCTGTCTCTATATTTTGCTTCACACCATATATAGCGTATATGACAAGCGGAATAAAGATTAATTTCGATATTTGTTCTGGAAAGATTACTGCAATAGCTACAGCAATAACAATGACAATCGGTGCGCCAAGCACTGCCTTTTTAGGAAGACCGACCTTCTTAAAGTTAGGGTATTTGACCCTGCTAACCATTAGATAAGATAGCAATAACATAATTATAATCATATAAGTTCCTGAGATCTCATTATGAAAAAGTGATAATGTTGCCAAAACGCCTCCAGCAGCTGGAATAGGTAATCCAATGAAATAACCTGTGGTTCCTGCCCTAACGTTAAATCGGGCTAGACGAATAGCTCCACAGATCGGAAAGATAACTGTTGCAGTCCAAGCAATTGACTCCGGCATACTCTGTAATGTTACCATATACATAAGAAGTGCAGGTGCTGCTCCAAAAGAGATCACATCCGAAAGTGAATCAAGTTCTTTTCCAAATTCACTTTGTACATGCAGTGCTCTTGCTACGCGCCCATCTAGACCGTCCAATAACATAGCAATAATAATCATTATTGCAGCCATACTGTACTTGCCGTTCAATGCCAAAATTAGCGCAATCATTCCAAGAGCTAGGTTACCTATTGTAAACATGTTTGGAATTGACTTTGTTATCATGCATTCACCTCAATATGTTTCAAATAGGCCCAGATCATCCACTGATTGTATGGTATTTAAACTTGCCTGTCAATGAATACTTGCTCTTGTAGACGATTGAGACCTTCTTTAATATTTCTCGCTCGAACCTCTCCAATTCCATCCACTTCGTCTAATTCTTCAACAGTTGCTGTCATAATTTGTGGCAATTGCTCGAAGCGTTCTAACAAGTTATTAATGATCACATTGGGTAGTCGTGGAATCTTGTTCAGGACTCTATATCCTCTTGGGACTACCGCTTCCTCAGAAGTGACAGACGATGAAGAATACCCTAAAAGGCGTGCAATATAATGCAGATCCAATAGTTCATCATCGGTCGCACGTTTAAGTCCAGCAATGACCTCACGAATCTTATCTTCTTTATCCTCACGAGCATAGTCTTTGTACAGAAGCCAAGCTTCAACTTCCATATTACTAACCAGCTCTTCAAGCTGCATGCTGATCAGACGTCCTTCATTTCCTAATTCCGTAATATAACGTTTGATTTCTGATTTGATCCGGAGTACCATCTCTACACGCTGAACTACACTGAGAACTTCAGGGATTGTAACGAGTTCTTCAAACTCCGAAGCAGACAGATTGGTTAAAGATTGATTCAAAACCGCTCTATATTTCTCCAATGTCTGAAGAGCCTGATTAGCTTTCGTCAGAATTACACCGATCTCTTTAAGTGTATATCGCAAATTCCCTTGATACAAAGTAATAATCGTACGACGTTGCGAGATGGATACAACTAGCTTACCAGTCTGTCTCGCCACCCGTTCAGCGGTTCTATGCCTTATTCCTGTCTCAGATGATGAAATCGATGAATCAGGAATCAACTGTGTATTAGCATATAGAATACGCTTGAGGTCTTCGCTCAATATTATGGCTCCATCCATCTTCGCCAATTCGTATAAATAATTGGGTGAAAAGTCACAGTTAATCGAGAACCCTCCATCTACAACCTCCATCACCTCAGGACTGTAACCTACAACAATCAATGCACCCGTCTTTGCGCGTAAAACATTGTCTAATCCATCTCTAAAGGGAGTACCTGGTGCAACTAGTCTAAGTAAATCACTCATTATATCTAATTGATTCGCTTCCTTCATCCGTTAAAAGCCCCCCTAATTTAACGCAACAGCAAATATTTAGCTAATCAATACAACTAGAATCAATCTAAAGCCGCCTTTAGTGCCTGCGCTACCGTAGTTACGCCAATTAGCTCTATTCCTTTGGGATGACGCCATCCTTTCAGGCTCTTCTCAGGCAAAATTACTCTTTTGAATCCTAATTTCTCTGCTTCCTTAACACGTTGCTCTGCACGGGATACACCTCTTACTTCACCTGTTAACCCAACCTCTCCAAAGAATACATCAAAGGGTTTGGTTGATAGATCTCGAAGGCTAGAAGCTATACTCACTGCGATAGCTAAGTCAACTGCAGGTTCATCAAGTTTGACTCCACCAGCAACATTCAGATATGCATCCTGATTCTGAAGGGACAAGCCCATTCTTTTCTCCAAGACAGCAATAATAAGATTCATACGGTGGTGATCAATCCCTGTACACATTCGACGCGGTGCTGGGAAATTGGTAGTAGTAATCAATGCTTGTAATTCTACAAGTACCGGTCTTGTGCCCTCCATACTAGCAACAACGGATGAACCTGCAACGCCTAGTGGTCGCTCCGATAAGAACAGTTCGGATGGGTTCTCCACTTCGTTAAGCCCACTTTCACCCATTTCAAAAATACCAATTTCATTCGTCGATCCAAACCGGTTCTTAACGGCTCTGAGCAATCGGTACGTATGATGTCTCTCACCTTCGAAATAAAGTACACAATCCACCATATGTTCAAGCATTCTCGGCCCTGCAATAGCACCCTCTTTAGTTACATGACCGACTAGTACGGTAGCAATACCTTGCCCCTTAGAGACACGCATGAAACGAGCAGTACATTCACGGACTTGAGCTACACTTCCTGGGGCACTTGTTACTTCAGGTAAATAGACGGTCTGGATAGAATCAATCACCAGAAAGTCAGGCTTAACACTCTCAATAGCTTCTTCTATTGATTCCATATTAGTCTCACACAAAACATATAGCTCAGGTGAGAGTGCTCCAAGTCGATCAGCACGTAACTTCGTCTGCTGTACGGATTCTTCACCCGAAATATACAATACTCGAAGCCCAGAAATAGAGAGGGAATGTGACGCCTGCAACAGTAAAGTGGACTTCCCAATACCCGGATCCCCACCTACAAGAATAAGTGATCCTGGAACAATTCCTCCACCAAGTACACGATTCAATTCCCCAATTCCTGTAAGCACTCTTCCTTCCTTGCTGCTTTCTATATTTATGATGGAAAGTGGCTTTTCTTTACTCTGAAAAAGAGAAGAGTTCATACCTTGTGTCTTAATGACACTATCGGTCTCCTCCACCATTGAATTCCAAGCCTGACAACCTGGACATTTACCATACCATTTAGGTGAATCATAACCACACTCGGTACAGTTAAATTTTGTTTTAAGCTTAGCCATAGTCTCTCCTTAATTAAATATCTTTGTAAGAATTGCAAATAATGTCGAAACATAAGAAATAGAGTATCAAGAATCAATTTCATAATTACGTAAATCGATTTAGAGCCATCGGCGATTATGAAATTGATTCAAGTGAAACTTATACTTTCTTATATTTTTAAATAATATGTCTATTCTTACAGTTTACCATCTATTAAGATTTATCGTAAATATTCGATAAAAAGTTTACATCTCTTCGTATAATTATAAGTAAAAAGTCCCTTTAGATGATAATTTGACCCTGTTTTATACGAAAAAGTACCCACCACGGATCGGCAGGCACTTCTTCGGTTGTATATTTTATTTACACGGTCTCTTGTGACAGATCTGATGAATCCTTCTTCGTTACAATCAATCCATCTTCACCTTTATCAATAATAAGTGAATCACCTTTACTGATATTACCTATAAGCAACTCTTCAGATAATCGATCTTCGATATGCTTCTGGATTGCCCGACGAAGTGGACGAGCACCAAAGGCAGGATCATAACCTTCCTTGGCTAGGAAAGCTTTAGCTTCATCCGTTAAAATGAAATCAACTTCATGTTCCTTCAGACGCTTACGAAGTTCTTCGGACATTAATGTCACAATCTCTGCAATATGCTTCTCTTCCAAGGAGTGGAACACAATTATCTCATCGATCCGGTTCAAGAATTCAGGACGGAAGGTTTTCTTCAACTCACCCATCACTTTATCTTTCATGTTGGAGTAATCTGCTCCACCATCTTGTACTGCTGTAAAGCCCAACGTTGAATTACGTCTAATCGCTTCAGCACCTACATTTGAAGTCATAATAATCAGTGTATTACGGAAATCCACTACACGGCCTTTAGAATCAGTCAATCGACCATCTTCAAGTACTTGTAACAGGATATTAAACACTTCAGGGTGTGCCTTCTCAATCTCATCTAAAAGCACGACAGAATAAGGTTTACGACGTACTTTCTCTGTTAATTGCCCACCTTCTTCATACCCTACATATCCTGGAGGTGCTCCAACCAAGCGGGAAGTAGCATGTTTCTCCATGTACTCAGACATATCGATCCGAACCACAGCATTATCATCACCGAATAACGCCTCAGCTAGTGCACGTGCTAGTTCTGTCTTACCTACACCAGTTGGTCCTAGGAACACGAACGAACCCATTGGGCGCTTCGGATCTTTAAGACCCGCGCGAGCACGACGAACGGCTTTACTTACGGCTTTGACTGCTTCTTCTTGGCCCACAAGACGTTCATGTAGAATAGATTCCATATTCAGAAGCCGTTGTGTTTCTTCTTCCTTTAGTTTGCTAACAGGAATCCCCGTCCAACTCGCCACGATTTGCGCGATATCATCAGGTGTAACTTCTGCGTCGGTACTTCCTTGTTTCTCTTTCCACTGATTCTTCGTAACATCTAACTCTTCACGAATCTTCTGTTCTGTATCACGGAGTGCCGCTGCCTTTTCAAATTCCTGACTTTGCACAGAAGCATCCTTCTCCTTACGAATATCTTCAAGACGACTTTCTAAATCTTTTAAGTTAGGTGGGATCGTGTATGAATTCAATCTTACTTTTGAACCAGCTTCATCTATTAGGTCAATCGCCTTATCCGGCAAGAAACGATCTGGAATATAACGATCCGATAATTTAACAGCTTCAATAACGGCTTCATCCGTAATCTTCACACGGTGATGTGCTTCATAACGATCACGTAGTCCGAATAGAATCTGAACTGCTTCTTCTGGTGACGGCTGATCCACCGTAATAGGTTGGAAACGACGCTCTAATGCTGCATCTTTCTCAATATACTTACGATATTCATCCAACGTTGTAGCACCTATACATTGCAATTCACCACGAGCAAGTGAAGGTTTAAGTATATTAGAAGCATCAATCGCGCCTTCAGCTCCACCAGCACCAATCAATGTATGCAATTCATCAATGAATAATATGATATTACCAGCTTGGCGAATTTCATCCATAATCTTCTTCAGACGATCTTCGAATTCACCACGGTATTTCGTACCGGCAACCACTGATCCCATATCGAGTGTCATGACACGTTTGTCACGAAGCGTCTCAGGAATTTCATTGTTAATTATTTTCTGTGCAAGTCCTTCGGCTATCGCTGTTTTACCAACTCCAGGTTCACCAATCAAGACTGGATTATTCTTGGTCCGACGACTAAGAACTTGGATAACTCTTTCAATCTCCTTACTACGGCCAATGACAGGATCCAGATTACCTTCTTTGGCATACGCCGTTAGATCGCGAGCTAAGCTGTCCAATGTTGGTGTATTCACATTAGCTGGTGTACCACTATGGCTAGATACAGTTTCACTACTTCCAAGTAGTTGAAGGACTTGTTGGCGCGCTTTATTCAAGCTGATCCCTAAATTATTCAATACTCGTGCAGCTACACCTTCACCCTCACGAATTAGACCAAGCAGAATATGCTCTGTACCTACGTAAGTATGACCCAGTTTACGGGCTTCATCCATTGAAAGTTCAATGACTTTCTTCGCACGTGGTGTGTAAGCGATATTCGTTGGTTGCTCTTGTCCACGACCAATTAAAGTCTCCACTTCGTCTTGTATCTTCTCAAGTCCTAGACCTAATCCAATGAGTGCCTTCGCAGCAATCCCATCTCCTTCACGAATTAGACCAAGTAAAATATGCTCTGTACCAATATTATTGTGTCCTAAACGAACTGCTTCCTCTTGAGCTAAAGCAAGTACTTTCTGCGCACGTTCCGTAAATCTCCCGAACATCATAATCTCCTACACCTCCATGAAATTTAAGTTCCTATTTTTGATCTCGTTATAAATGTTAATGTTGCTGTGGACTTAACTTTTCTCGAATTAACTTAGCTCGATAAACGTCACGTTCCTCTGTATTCATGGCTTCCCCAAATGTCTTTTGCAGAAATCCTGGTTGGGTCATCACATTTAATTCATTCATAACAGATGTTGAGGTTCCCTCAATAATACCCAAATCCATGCCAAGACGAACGTCTGATAAACGTTGAGCAGCTTCCTTCGAATCTAACATTTCCGCATAAGATAGAATACCATATGAACGTCGTACACGATCCGTCATTCTCAGCTTAGATTCTTTAAGTAACCGTTCCCGAGCATTCTTCTCATGTTCAATGATTTGTAATACGACACTATGCAAATTATCGATAATCTCGCTCTCCGTCTGCCCTAGTGTAATCTGATTCGATATTTGAAAAATATTACCCACCGCTTCGCTACCTTCACCATAGATCCCACGTACCGTTAATCCAACTTGGGATACTGCTGACAAAATCCGATTAATCTGCTGTGTCATCACCAGAGCCGGCAAATGCATCATCACCGATGCTCTGAGACCTGTTCCCACATTAGTAGGACAACTAGTCAGATAACCACGTGTATCATCAAAAGCATAATCAATATGCGCTTCGAATATATCATCAATAACAGTTGCTTTCTCCCAAGCCTCTCTTACTTGAAATCCTGGGTAGAGACATTGTATACGTAAATGATCCTCTTCGTTAATCATAATGCTAATGGATTCATCCTCACTAAGAATAACCGCACCATGTTCTGATTCATTCGCCAGACTTGGACTAATGAGATGTTTCTCGACCAGAACTTTCCTATCAAGTGGTGCTATGTCATCTAATGGAAGCATATAAAACGTTCCTAATGACTTTAATGAATCATATTTCTCCATATCGGATAGGCGATCCAACACTTCCATAGACTGCTCGCTGGTCGCAAGCAACGGGAATGGAATATGCTGTAGATTACGCGCCACACGAACTCGGCTACTTATCGCAATGTCGGAATCATTTGCGTTACCGAGCATCCAGTCACTAAGCGCTTTTTCGGTAAACCGGAGATTTGGCATCACGCATTCCTCCTTCTTGAAAGAACTTTACTGTTCAATCGAACCCTTCTCAAGCTCTCTAATCTGATCACGAAGTGTTGCTGCTTCTTCAAATTCTTCTTGAGCAATTCTCAGTTGCAACTCATTCTTCATATCTTGCAATCTTCTCTTAACTTGTATTTGAGCGCCGCCCCTAATAGGAACTTTACCCACATGTGAAGTACTGCCATGAACTCTTTTGAACAAAGGATCTAGTCGGGTATTGAAGTATTTATAACATGAACTACATCCGAAGCGTCCAGCCTTACTGAATTGAGAGTACGTCATTCCACAATCTTCGCATCGAAGTGGCTGAATATCTTTCCCAACCCCAGATTTGATCTTGTTAGCCGTATCGAAATCAATAAGTCCAGATAATAAACTATGGATCGAGAACCCTCCAGATACTCCTGGAATCATCTCACCCTTCTCACGAGCACATGATTCACAAATATGAAATTCCGTCTTCTCACCACTTACGATCTTTGTAAAATGAAGTGTTGCGGGTTTATTACCACATTCTTGACAAAGCATTTCGATGTACCTCCCTTTCTTCGTAGGTCATTTACCTAATAAAGAGATCAGCATCGCTTTCATTATTCTGGCACGAATCTCATCCCTGTAAGGTAGCTTGATCATGAGGCATTCCCTGGAGATCGCTGAACGCATTAGATTAGCTTCGCGTTTGCTTAAGAAACAGGATCCTTCCAGTTGATAGATCAGCCCTTCCGCTGTAGTCTGGTCGATAACCTCACCAATCGTCTGTCGAAGATGGGTATGAAGTTCTGCGTGTTGTGGAAGATCAATTCGTTGTATCCGAATATATCCACCACCACCTCGCTTGCTCTCCACAAGATAACCCTTCTCTAACGTAAAGCGAGTACTGATGACATAATTAATCTGTGATGGTACACAGACGAATTTCTCAGCCAGATCATTGCGTTGAATTTCCACTGTTCCTTCGGGACTTTCATGCAGAATATTCTTCAGATATTGTTCAATAACATCAGAGATATTACGCATCACTCATCCTCCAGTTGTCATTGGTTGACTTTGACTTTCTTTGACTTTATTAATATTATATCATATTCTTTTATTTTGCCAATAGCTCTTACATATTTTTAGTGTAGACTTGTCCGAACAAAAATATTCTTGAGAGGTTATGGATATGTAATAGCTGTGATACTTCTGATACGGTTATCCTGTTTCTTAAATTATACTAGCTGTTTCACCAAAATTCAAAAGTGTTGCTTAATATCACCAAATGCCACCTTTGCGATTTATGTAATTTTAATGAGAGTTGAAATTAGCTACATAAAGTACACCTAATTCTGACGATAATCGATGATTTCTATTTTTAATTGCGCTAAATACATCTAATAACCAGAAAAAATCCATTTGCCATCATTACCTCAATATTAGCTGCACTTTTTACAACTAATTTGTGAGTGAAGGAATCTTTCTCTGAAAATCTCGGGTTTTCGGAGGAGCAGACTACTTAAACTGAATCGATTACTTAATAAATCTGATGAAGCAACTCAAAATGAATAAATTAATTAAAAGTAAAGTAGTTGTCTTAGCTCATTCAGAAATCCTATAGTTACCAAAAAACACAAAGAAAAACCACCATTGATCGAAATCAATAGTGGTTCTTATGCTTGGCGACGTCCTACTCTCCCAGGACCCTGCGGTCCAAGTACCATCGGCGCTGGAGGGCTTAACGGTCGTGTTCGGGATGGGTACGTGTGGAACCCCTCCGCTATCGCCACCAAACGTGATTTTTCGAAGCTTACGCTTCTCGAAATCGCTGCGAGAAAATATCAGCCCTTAGAAAGGACATGCAGCTATCAGATGTTTGATCACCTGAAAACTAGATACGAACGAATCTGCATTGAAACACTTGTCTCCGTAGTTCTTCCTTCGATGTAAAGCGTAATGCTTCCGAAGTTAGTTTTCCTACGGAAAACTTTTAGGATAAGCCCTCGACCGATTAGTATTGGTCAGCTCCGTGCATTACTGCACTTCCACCTCCAACCTATCTACCTCGTAGTCTTCAAGGGGTCTTACTAATTGGGAAATCTCATCTTGAGGGGGGCTTCACGCTTAGATGCTTTCAGCGCTTATCCCGTCCGCACGTAGCTACCCAGCTATGCTCCTGGCGGAACAACTGGTACACCAGAGGTGCGTCCATCCCGGTCCTCTCGTACTAAGGACAGCTCCTCTCAAATTTCCTGCGCCCACGACAGATAGGGACCGAACTGTCTCACGACGTTCTGAACCCAGCTCGCGTACCGCTTTAATGGGCGAACAGCCCAACCCTTGGGACCTACTTCAGCCCCAGGATGCGATGAGCCGACATCGAGGTGCCAAACCTCCCCGTCGATGTGGACTCTTGGGGGAGATAAGCCTGTTATCCCCAGGGTAGCTTTTATCCGTTGAGCGATGGCCCTTCCATGCGGTACCACCGGATCACTAAGCCCGACTTTCGTCCCTGCTCGACTTGTAGGTCTCGCAGTCAAGCTCCCTTCTGCCTTTGCACTCTTCGAATGATTTCCAACCATTCTGAGGGAACCTTGGGGCGCCTCCGTTACTCTTTAGGAGGCGACCGCCCCAGTCAAACTGCCCACCTGACACTGTCCCCGAACCGGTTTACGGTCCTAGGTTAGAACCTAGATACGATCAGGGTGGTATCCCAACGGCGCCTCCATAGAAGCTTGCGCTCCTATTTCTCAGGCTCCCACCTATCCTGTACAAATCGTACCCAAATTCAATATCAAGCTGCAGTAAAGCTCCATGGGGTCTTTCCGTCTTGTCGCGGGTAACCTGCATCTTCACAGGTATTAAAATTTCACCGGATCTCTCGTTGAGACAGCGCCCAAATCGTTACGCCATTCGTGCGGGTCAGAATTTACCTGACAAGGAATTTCGCTACCTTAGGACCGTTATAGTTACGGCCGCCGTTTACTGGGGCTTCGGTTCATAGCTTCGGGTTTCCCCTAACCACTCCCCTTAACCTTCCAGCACCGGGCAGGCGTCAGCCCGTATACTTCGCCTTACGGCTTCGCACAGACCTGTGTTTTTGCTAAACAGTCGCTTGGGCCTTTTCACTGCGGCCCCCTCGTGCTATTCACACTACCGGGGCACCCCTTCTCCCGAAGTTACGGGGTCATTTTGCCGAGTTCCTTAACGAGAGTTCTTCCGCGCGCCTTAGAATTCTCTTCTCGCCTACCTGTGTCGGTTTGCGGTACGGGCACCTTCTCCTGGTTAGAGGCTTTTCTTGGCAGTGTGAGATCATGACCTTCGCTACTATAATTTTCGCTCCCCATCACAGCCCAGCCTATTAGTGTGCGGATTTGCCTACACACAAGCCTCACTGCTTAGACGGACTATTCCATCAGTCCGCGTCACTACCCTGCTGCGTCACCCCATTACTCATAACGGATTACGGTGGTACAGGAATTTCAACCTGTTGTCCATCCACTACGCCTTTCGGCCTCGCGTTAGGTCCCGACTTACCCTGAGAGGACGAGCCTTCCTCAGGAAACCTTGGGCTTTCGGCGGATCAGATTCTCACTGATCTTTTCGTTACTTATACCGGCATTCTCACTTGTATAGTGTCCAGCGCTCCTCACGGTACACCTTCAACCTCTATACAACGCTCCCCTACCCCAGATGCGATTAGCATCTAGCCATAGCTTCGGTGGTGTGTTTAGCCCCGTTACATTTTCGGCGCAGAGTCACTCGACCAGTGAGCTATTACGCACTCTTTCAATGGTGGCTGCTTCTAAGCCAACATCCTGGTTGTCTGTGCAACTCCACATCCTTTTCCACTCAACACACACTTGGGGACCTTAGCTGATGGTCTGGGCTGTTTCCCTTTCGACAATGGATCTTAGCACTCACTGTCTGACTCCCGGATATAAGTACATGGCATTCGGAGTTTGACTGAGCTTGGTAACCCTTGCGGGCCCCGCACCCAATCAGTGCTCTACCTCCACGACTCTTCATCCGAGGCTAGCCCTAAAGCTATTTCGGGGAGAACCAGCTATCTCCGAGTTCGATTGGAATTTCTCCGCTACCCCCACCTCATCCCCGCATTTTTCAACATGCGTGGGTTCGGGCCTCCAGTGCGTGTTACCGCACCTTCACCCTGGACAGGGGTAGATCACTCGGTTTCGGGTCTACGTCCACGTACTATATGTCGCCCTATTCAGACTCGCTTTCGCTGCGGCTCCGCCTTCTCAGCTTAACCTTGCACGGGAACGTAACTCGCCGGTTCATTCTACAAAAGGCACGCCATCACCCATTAATAGGGCTCTGACTTTTTGTAAGCACACGGTTTCAGGTTCTATTTCACTCCCCTTCCGGGGTGCTTTTCACCTTTCCCTCACGGTACTGTTTCACTATCGGTCGCTAGGGAGTATTTAGCCTTAGCAGATGGTCCTGCTGGATTCATACGGGGTTTCACGTGCCCCGCACTACTCGGGATACGTCTCGGAGGGAACACATTTTCAGCTACAGGGCTTTTACCTTCTATGCCGGGCCTTTCCAGACCTCTTCGCTTAATATATTCCTTTGTAACTCCATGCGAGACGTCCCACAACCCCAAGGAGCAAGCTCCTTGGTTTGGGCTAATCCGCGTTCGCTCGCCGCTACTGACGGAATCACTATTGTTTTCTCTTCCTCAGGGTACTTAGATGTTTCAGTTCCCCTGGTCTGTCTCTACCCACCCTATGTATTCAGGTGGGAGTGACTGCGTATTACCACAGCCGGGTTTCCCCATTCGGACACCCCCGGATCAAAGCTTGCTTACAGCTCCCCGAGGCAGTTTCGTTGTTCGCCACGTCCTTCATCGACTCCTAGCGCCTAGGCATCCTCCGTGTGCTCTTAGTAGCTTAACCTCAATTTTTCTCAAAGAGAAAATATTGTAGCTACTTTTACACTTTGTTTTGTTAACAAGTAACAAAACGTAAATATAAAAGTGATGAATTTGAAATTGATGAAATCCAATTTAAAAATCATCAAGAATGTTTCAACTTGCAAATTCGTTCGTTATCTAGTTTTCAAGGATCAAATTGATGAAGTTATTGATGGAGCCAAGCGGGATCGAACCGCTGACCTCCTGCTTGCAAGGCAGGCGCTCTCCCAGCTGAGCTATGGCCCCATAAGTTCCATCAAAACTGAACAAATGAGATGATATGATGTTTACGGCGACATATGTCGGCCGTTATTTGAATGTTTCCATTGCAGGAAACGATTCTCCATAGAAAGGAGGTGATCCAGCCGCACCTTCCGATACGGCTACCTTGTTACGACTTCACCCCAATCATCTACCCCACCTTCGGCGGCTGGCTCCCTTGCGGGTTACCCCACCGACTTCGGGTGTTGTAAACTCTCGTGGTGTGACGGGCGGTGTGTACAAGACCCGGGAACGTATTCACCGCGGCATGCTGATCCGCGATTACTAGCAATTCCGACTTCATGTAGGCGGGTTGCAGCCTACAATCCGAACTGAGACCAGCTTTGTTGGGATTGGCTCCACCTCGCGGTTTCGCAGCCCGTTGTACTGGCCATTGTAGTACGTGTGTAGCCCAGGTCATAAGGGGCATGATGATTTGACGTCATCCCCACCTTCCTCCGGTTTGTCACCGGCAGTCTGCTTAGAGTGCCCACCATTATGTGCTGGCAACTAAGCATAAGGGTTGCGCTCGTTGCGGGACTTAACCCAACATCTCACGACACGAGCTGACGACAACCATGCACCACCTGTCTCCTCTGTCCCGAAGGCCGCCACTATCTCTAGTGGATTCAGAGGGATGTCAAGACCTGGTAAGGTTCTTCGCGTTGCTTCGAATTAAACCACATACTCCACTGCTTGTGCGGGTCCCCGTCAATTCCTTTGAGTTTCAGTCTTGCGACCGTACTCCCCAGGCGGAGTGCTTAATGTGTTAACTTCGGCACCAAGGGTATCGAAACCCCTAACACCTAGCACTCATCGTTTACGGCGTGGACTACCAGGGTATCTAATCCTGTTTGCTCCCCACGCTTTCGCGCCTCAGCGTCAGTTACAGCCCAGAGAGTCGCCTTCGCCACTGGTGTTCCTCCACATATCTACGCATTTCACCGCTACACGTGGAATTCCACTCTCCTCTTCTGTACTCAAGTCACCCAGTTTTCAGTGCGACCCAGGGTTGAGCCCTGGAATTAAACACCAAACTTAAATGACCGCCTGCGCGCGCTTTACGCCCAATAATTCCGGACAACGCTTGCCCCCTACGTATTACCGCGGCTGCTGGCACGTAGTTAGCCGGGGCTTTCTTCTCAGGTACCGTCACCTTGAGAGCAGTTACTCTCCCAAGCGTTCTTCCCTGGCAACAGAGCTTTACGATCCGAAAACCTTCATCACTCACGCGGCGTTGCTCCGTCAGACTTTCGTCCATTGCGGAAGATTCCCTACTGCTGCCTCCCGTAGGAGTCTGGGCCGTGTCTCAGTCCCAGTGTGGCCGTTCACCCTCTCAGGTCGGCTACGCATCGTCGCCTTGGTGAGCCGTTACCTCACCAACTAGCTAATGCGCCGCAGGCCCATCTGTAAGTGGCAGATTGCTCCGCCTTTTAGTGTCTCCCCAGGAGAGGAAACAAGTTATCCGGTATTAGCTACCGTTTCCGGTAGTTATCCCAGTCTTACAGGCAGGTTACCTACGTGTTACTCACCCGTCCGCCGCTAAGTGATTTGAAAGCAAGCTTTCAAATCACTCCGCTCGACTTGCATGTATTAGGCACGCCGCCAGCGTTCGTCCTGAGCCAGGATCAAACTCTCCATATAGGATGAATTTCAGATCGACTTTGCAGTGATCTTAATTTCATCAGGAGTTCGTTTCAAATTAGCTTTGCAGCGATTTGGAACGAACTATGAAAAGAGCGATTCGCTCATTTTGAAACAAACTGACAAGAACATAAATGTTCTTTTTGTAAAAAAAATCATATCATCCATTTGTTCAGTTTTCAAAGAACTTATTTGGTCTGCTTTCAAACAATGTGTCGTTTGGGGCAGAACAATAATATATCATATCTTATCTATCAATGTCAACTCTTTTTTTTATTACTTGTGAGAGACTTGATAAGTCACTTGCTTGAAGCGACATTTAATAATTTAACACAGGATTCGACATAATTCAAGCTTTTTAATAAAAGTATTTTATTCCATATAGAACTAAGACATTAATCTATCTAATCAACATAACTTATCTTATATTAAGAGTAATATAATACAGATCATTCAACAGCTATAATATACTCCATAAGGAAGGTGGAGATCCATTGAAGAACTGGTTATCTAGAATAACTAAGAGCTATGGTCGTAAGCTAACTTTTATCCATTATTGGAACGCTTGGATTGTCGTTGTATTAGCACTTAGTGGTTTAATATTACTCGGTAGCTTCTGGAGAGAAGTGTTGGGTGAAGGTCGAGTATGGCTCAAATGGCTTCATGTGGGAGTGGGTCTAGTGCTCCTGATTCCCATTGGCTACTATTTTCTTCTTATCAAGAAACATTGGAAACAACTCAGAGGAAAGCCTTGGCAAAAATTCAACGTTGTGTTTGTTCTGATCTTATTAGTAGGCTGGATTGGTTCAGGTATTATATTATGGCAGATCAGACTATTCAGTCCGCTATGGGCGAATTCCGCTCTACTTATTCATGATCTACTAACATGGATTGGATTACCCTATATCATCTATCATTCCCTTACACGTACTGCATGGCTCAAACATCCTGAACGACTATCCATTACTAAAGAAAAAAAACATCAACATCAAACTCCTGGCTCTTTCCAACCACTATATACACGCCGCGAGTTCATTCGATCCGCGATTGGGATTGGAATCGCTGTAACGGTTGGCCCTTCTTTCATCAAGTGGATAGGCAATGGTCTAACTGCAGGAATAAATAAGGCCGCCCTCATAAGCACTGACTCCAACAATCTAGTCCCTGCACCAACGCCTGCCGAATCTTCATTGCCACCCATTGGTGGTGGAGCCCGAGGGGATTTCAGAGTCTACTCCGTTACGCCTATACCTTCTTTTGATAATAGCAATTGGTCATTTACGATTGATGGCTTAGTCGATCGACCTAACATTTGGAATTGGGAACAATTTGTTATGTTTGGCCGCACCGTCCAAGTTAGTGATTTCCATTGTGTTACTGGCTGGTCAGTATACAACAATACTTGGGAGGGTATCCCCCTCAAGACTTTCTTGCAAGAGGCTGGTGTTAAATCAGAAGCTACCACGGTTAAACTTTACTCCGGTGATGGTATATATACAGATTCTCTTACACTAAAACAAGCCCAGATGGATGATGTTCTTGTCGCAGTATTGCATGATGGTGAAGTTATTCCTGCTGACCTTGGGGGACCTGCCCGCTTGATTGTACCTCGGATGTTTGCATATAAATCGGTTAAATGGCTGAATCGAATTGAACTTATTCAAGGAGAACATACAGGTTATTGGGAGGATCGAGGGTATGACAAGGACGCATGGGTAACCAAAACAAACAAAATGGATTATTAAAATACGAGAGTATCGTTTTGGTTAAGCATTTATTTTTATTTAAAAAAAAGCAGTAGCCTCTTCTCAGTCAGAGGTTACTGCTTTTGTATATAAGATCAATTTTCTAAGAGTCTAATAAACTCATCTTCATCCTCAATCACTTGAATCCCGAGTTTCTGTGCCTTAGCTAGTTTACTGCCTGCCTTCTCACCCGCTACAACAAGATCCGTCTTCGCTGAGACACTACCTGTAACTTTCGCACCAAGTGCTTCTAAACGAGCCGCCGCTTCATCACGTGTTAACTGGTGTAACGTACCTGTCAGCACAACTGTCTTACCACTAAAGAAGGAATCTGTGCTTACCACTCGTGGTGTCTCTGGTGCTTTCGCTTGTATACCTAAGGCTAGCATTCGATCAATCCCATCGCGCATAAGCGGATCTGCGAAAAAGTTCACGATACTCTCCGCAACAATTCCCCCAACATCCGGTAGAACCACTAGCTCATCAACAGTAGCCGCCATCACTAGGTTGAGATCACGATAATGATCGGCCAGCATGCGTGTAGTAGCTTTGCCGGTATTCGAAATACCTAATGCAAATAAAAATGAGGCAAGGTCGCGTTCTTTGCTCTTTTCCAGAGCAGCTAGTAGATTATTAGCCTTCTTCTCTCCGAAGCGATCCAACTTCACCAAGTCGTCAAAAGCCAAAGTGTACAGATCCGCAGGCTCACGAACTCCAAGCTCACTATATAATAACTCTGCCGTCATGACGCTAAACGTATCAATATCCATGGCATCCCGCGAGGCAAAATGAGTAATCCGTCCAATCAGTTGTGGTTTGCACGCAAGGCGATTGTTACAGAAGAGGTGTGCACCTTTTTGCTCTAACGGGAATCCACAGGATGGGCAATTCGTTGGGAATATGATCTCCTCGCCGTCATGATCTTCTGTTACTTTGCCAAGAATTTCAGGAATAACTTCGTTGGATCTACGAATGAACACCCGCGCACCTAAAGCATGCTTCAAGTTCTTGCGTTCAATATCACCGATATTGTTCAACGTACAGTTCTGAACCGTTACACCTGCTAGCTCTACTGCTTCAACACGTGCGACTGGAGTTATTTTACCGGTACGACCCACTTCCCAGGAGACAGACTCAAGCACCGTTGTTGTCTCTTCTGCCTCGAACTTATAGGCAACCGCCCAGCGCGGAAATTTATCAGTATAACCCAAGGCTTCCCTCGTACGCATATCCACAATTTTGATAACAGCTCCATCGATCAGATAGTCCAGTGAAGGACGACGCTCCACGATCTTCGCCAGCTCTTCCGTTACGTCATCGAAATTGTCATAGTACGCAATAAATGGATTCACCTTAAATCGATTATCATTCAAGAAGCCCATCATCTCACGATGATCCTTAAATACGACAGCATCGCTATACCCCACATTGTAGAAAAAAGCACTTAACCGTCGTTCCGCAGTTGTCTTCGGATTCAAGTTACGTAGAGCCCCTGCCGCCGCATTCCGCGCATTCTTCAGAGGTTCTGCTGCCCGCTCGTTATATTGACTCAGAACAGACAGATTCATGATCCCTTCGCCTTGGACTTCAATCGTACCCTCCGTATAAGGAATCGTAAGTGGCACAGACTTAATCGTTTTGACTTGAGCAAGAATACCTTCCCCCGTAACCCCGTTTCCACGTGTCGCAGCCTGCACTAATTGACCATTACTGTATGTCAGGTTGAGCGTTAACCCATCGAACTTCAATTCAACGGCATAACACAGTTCTGGCAAAAGATTGTCAGGATTCTTGCTATTGTAGTCTTTTACAAGCTTGATCGCCCGTGTATGCCAATTGCGTAGTTGCTCCATATTCTGCGCCTTATCTAGACTCCAGAGTGATGCCAGATGGCGATGTGGCTCGAACCCTTTGAGAATTTCTCCACCTACCCGCTGTGTTGGAGACTCGGGGAGTATAATACCTGTTTCTTGTTCCAGCTGAACCAACTGATCGTACATACTGTCATATTCTTTATCACTTACCAGAGGCGTATCTAGCGTGTAGTAATGATAATTATATTTGTTAATCTCAGCTATGAGCTGTTCCATAGATTGAAGCGAAGCCATGCGAGCGTATCCCTCCGTCATTCAATTGTTGATATTACGTTTACTCTACTTTGGTAATGGGTGCGAATCCGGCTAACAAGCGTTTGACTCCAACAGGTGCTGGAAAAGCGATCTGTAGCTCCGTATCATTCCCGCTACCTTTGACAGACACGACAACTCCGATTCCCCATTTGCCATGGGATACTTTTTCTCCTGCTTTAAGCGCAGATAAATCACCTGTATTACCCGCTTCCGTATTCTCCTTCAGGGAAGTGGTAACCGTCACACGACTATTCGCGGATCCCGCTTGCGCACCAGACCCACTTAGCGATGAATTAAATCCACCCCCACGACCGAAGTTACTTCCTCCACTACTACCTTGGCCACGTCCACCATAAGCACCACCACTATTACCGCGCTGATAGCGATCACGACCGCCCGACATCTCCGTATCTTCTTTCAGTTCATCTGGAATCTCTTCTAGAAAACGAGAAGGTTGATTCGCTGTCGTCCGTCCGAACAATGTCCGCATTTGTGCACAGGAGAGGAATAATTGTTGTTCAGCTCGTGTAATACCTACATAGGCAAGACGACGTTCTTCCTCCAACTCTTCATTATCTGAGAAAGCGCGACTGTGAGGGAATACTCCTTCTTCCATCCCAACGATGAATACAACTGGGAACTCCAAGCCCTTAGCACTATGCATCGTCATGAGAATAACGGAATCAGTTTGTTCTTCTGGATCATCATTCACACTATCAATATCAGCGATCAGAGCGAGGTCTGTTAGAAAAGATATCAAAGACTTATCTTCATTATTCTTCTCAAATTCCATCGTTACAGATAGGAACTCGTCGATATTTTCCAAGCGAGAGCGTGATTCAAGGGTCTTCTCCTTATCCAAATCTTCACGGTATTTAGAGAACTCAAGAATCTTCTCCGTCAACTCCGTAACTGAGGAATATTCCACCATCTGATGGAGAGATGCGATCATATCGTAAAAGCCAACAAGGGCGTCACGTGTTTTGCCAGCGAAGCCAAGATCATCCACATACCGAAGCACTCGGAATATAGAAGTTCCACGCTCCGATGCAGCTGCAGCTAATTTCGCTACTGTGGTGTCACCGATCGCTCTTTTGGGAACATTAATAATTCTCGTTAAACTAATATCATCATCTGGATTGGACAGAAGCTTCAAGTATCCGAGCAAGTCTTTAATTTCTTTACGATCATAGAACTTGATGCCGCCAACAATCTGGTAGGGTATATCTGATTTGATCAGAATTTCTTCTATTACCCGAGACTGAGCATTCGTACGATAAAGAATGGCATGATTCTGATAGGATTGCCCAGCTTTCACATTCTTAGTGATCTCTGATGTCACGAAATATCCTTCATCATGTTCCGAGCTTGCACGATATACTTTGATCTTGGCGCCTTCGCCCTTGTCCGTCCATAGCTTTTTCGGCTTGCGTCCTGTATTCAGATTAATGACTTCATTGGCTGCATTCAGGATATTCGAAGTTGAACGATAGTTCTGTTCCAAGTATATGGTCTGCGCTTCGGGATAATCCTTCTCGAAATTCAGAATGTTGCTAATATCCGCTCCGCGCCAGCGATAGATCGATTGGTCACTATCCCCTACGACACAAATACGATGATGGCCTTCTGCTAACATACGGCACAGCATATACTGCGCACGGTTCGTATCCTGGTATTCATCGACATGAATGTACTGGAATTTCTTTTGGTAGAAATCAAGAACTTCTGGTACTTCCCTGAATAATTGAATGGTCGTCATAATCAGATCGTCGAAATCTAACGAGTTGTTGTTCTTGAGACGTCTTTGGTACATCTTATATACTTTAGCCGCAAGTTCCTCGAAATAATCAGTCGCCTTCTGTTCGAATTGATCCGGTAATAGGAGCTCATTCTTAGCAGCACTAATAATGGACTGAATCGCCTTCGGTTCGAATTTCTTCGTGTCGATATTGAGTTCCTTCATACAATTACGAATAACTGAGAGTTGATCGGTCGAATCCAGAATCGAGAAGCTTGAGCTGAATCCAATCCGTTCAATATCTTTGCGCAAAATACGTACACACATGGAGTGGAAAGTAGATACCCAAATATCCCGTCCTTCTCTTCCTACGAGCTTCGATACGCGTTCCTGCATTTCACGTGCTGCTTTGTTCGTAAAAGTAATCGCCAGAATAGCCCACGGTGGCGCTTTGCGAGTGGCAATCAGATACGCGATCCGATGCGTCAGCACCCGCGTCTTTCCACTTCCTGCACCTGCCATAATTAATAGAGGGTTGTCTGTGGCTACAACCGCTTGTTGCTGCGGAGGGTTCAGCTTCTTGATCGCTTCATGTATATCAATAAGTTGCATGCGTGCATGCTCCTTTCAAATGGGAATATTATTCTACTAAAGCCGATAACTAGTTTGTTGAAAAAATAAGTGTATGGTGACCGCTACGGTGACGGATTGTCCTTACGATCGCTGTTGACCTCAGATTTCTTGATTGTATAACCCCTTTAATGGTTGAAATCCAATGTCAAAGGCGACCACTTCGTTTCTCCAGGACAATTCCGCCCCCTTCGCTAGTTTTAGCGTTATTCATCTTTATCAGCATAGAGTAATTGTGGTTTTGACTAATCATTTCACAACCTGTACGGTCTGCAATGCTTGTTCTAGATTCTCATAAATAATGTTACCGACTACAATCGTGTCGCTGACTGCTGCCGCTTGCTGGGCTGTGTGAAGGTCTTTGATACCCCCGCCATAAATAAGTTGGGCGTCCTCTAGTTCCTCATGTACTGCTCGTACCGTTTCCATATCGCCATAAGTACCACTGTATTCCAAGTATACAATGGGCAATGACATCAGCTTGTCCGCCACTTGCGCGTAAGCTACAACCCCTAATGGTTCAAGTTCGGTATACGCATCCGTCAGCTGTGCAACGGTGGAGTCAGCATTCAGAACAATATACCCTTCGGTAACGAGTAATTCCCAAGGAATCAAATAACCAAAACGTTCAATCGCCTGTTGCTGATGTCCTACAATCCAAGCAGGATTAGAACTATTCAATACCATCGGGATTAGATAGAGATCGAACCCTGGCACGATGGATTCCATATCGGATACCTCTTGTACACATGGCAATTCATAATGTCGAACCCGAGATAACAAATCTATCGTATTCTCATACGTTACCCCAGATGACCCACCTACCATTATAGCATCTGTACCGGACATGCATACTGCATCCAGACTCCGATCATCCAATTCACGATCTGGATCAAGCTTAAATACATGCCTCCAAGACTTCATCATTTCCTTCAATCCTCATACCTCCACGAATCTTCGTAAGACACTAAATCTAGTCTATGATAGTGAGGGGGTAGTGTCAATCTGTTCGCCTTGAATAGGAACGGATAAAGAAGTGAAAAAGGGACCCACAGATGGAACCCCCCTGTGATCATTCGTTCAATTGGATAGATTCAATAAATTATACTATTATTAGTCAATCTCCTCTTCTAAAAGAGAGTACAAATCCATATCTGCACTCTTATTGATGTTAATATTCAAAATAGAGAGCGACTATTGTATATTTCGATCTTTAAATGGTAATATCATGTATATAAAGCAGTAAATATTGGAGGAGATGAAATGGCTGCAGTTAAAGGGATTAAAAAATTGCCAGTTGTAGTACCTCAAGCACATATCTATGATTTGTTGATGAAGTTATCAGGAGTAACTGAAAAATTAGGACGATTAGATGAAAAATTCAAGAAATCTATTTTACGTACAGATTTTATAAATACATTGGCACTGAAGGAATCCGTTCAATCTACGAGGATCGAGGGAACACAAGTTACGTTTACCGATATGGTTGAACAGGCACATAAGCAGCATACAAAATCAGAACATAAAGAGGTTCAGAATTACCAGGATGCATTAAGAATAGGTCATGAACGTATTCTTAATGGTTATCCAATCTCTACTAGACTTATTTTAGAGTTACACACTATATTAATGGACGGCGCAAGAGGTACTAACGTATCTAAAGGAGAGTTTCGTAAGATCCAAAATTTCATTGGTCCTACAAATCGAATAGAAGATGCAGTCTATATTCCTGTACCTGCTCAAGAAATAGGAGATTATATGGAGAATTGGGAATTGTACGCGAATAAACATCCATACGGTGACAAGCTTCCTCATCCAAAGTTGAAAGAAAATGAAGTTGTTATTGATGAAAACGCACAAGCATTACTTAAAGTAGCTATTTTACATGCTCAATTCGAGTCAATCCACCCCTTTTTGGATGGTAATGGCCGTTTGGGTAGGATATTAATAGCTATATATATGGTTCAATCACAATTGGTGTCGAGCCCAATATTCTTTGTAAGTGAAGAATTAGAGAAGCAGCGTGCTAGATACTATCATTTATTGAATAGTGTGAGAGGCAATGATCCTGATTGGATTAGCTGGATCAAGTTCTTTATTAATGCTTGTGACCGTATGGCAGATAAGCTCTCAGCCCTATTGGATCGGGCTGAGCAACTAGCTAATGAAGGTCTTGACAAGTGTGATCGCCAACTTCAAAGAGATGTCTTTATTTACACTTTCAGAGAACCCAACACAACAGCTGTTCAAGTATCAGTACACTTTGGAGTAGCTATCACTACTGCAAGGAAGGCACTAAATGAGTTAAGTGATTTGGGTTTGATTTTCAAAAATACAAGTCAATTAAGAAATATTGAGTATTTCAACTACGATGTTCTTGATTTATTGAATTGATTGCACTGCGCCCAACCGGTAATGCCTGGACGAACGTGATGCTTCACCATATACTTTGGAATTTCATCGGGAAATTGGCTTATTCTTCGGTCCAAACATATCTTTGTTTCAATTGATTCAAATGACTGAATGGTATTATCCCATCATGTTGCAATCTGCCTACAACAATTCCTGGAGATACTCCAATTTCTGTGGCAAAGAGTTCTACATTCTGATGACTGTAATGGACCGATTTCTCTATAAAGTCCCTATATGAGGCGTGGGGAATTAACAATTGTGTTGCAAATTTATCAGCTTCCTCTTCTTTTTCTTCAAGCCCTCCATCATTCTTACACTCCAAGAAGGTTTCCTTTTTTCCATGTAAGATGATATGAGCGGCTTCATGAAAAAAAGTAAACCATAACCTATCATCCGATCTATATCTACCACTCAATTGGATAATAGCCTTGTTTGAAGATGTCCAATAGGTGGCTCCGTTTACCCTGCAACCCGGTAATTCCCTTATGATTACAACGGCAACTCCTACATCAGAACACTGTTGGATAAGTTCTGGTAAGAATTGATCAGGATTCGGCTCCTTCGTAAGAGTCTTAAGATCATTCTCAAGCAAGTATTTAAATTTAGTTTTATTAAATGGATTACAGATAATTTGTTCCGCTTCAATCTCCCCACGTCTTAACCATGAAGATATTGCTCCTTTATCACTTTCATACGATAGTGTCTTTCTGAAGGCCACATTGCCCGAAAGTTCATTTCCCCAAATCGCTTCCCAAGCCTCGGTAGTAGAAATTCTGAAGAACTTTAACACCTCAATGAGTTGTTCAATCGAATCCTTACATTCAGTTATCCAACCACGCTGAATCATATCCTTAACAGGGATATTTTTAAGGAAATCCACTTGGTTCTCTAATCGAGCTCGTTCTTTAATTCTAGCAAGCTTATCGCGATATTTCTTTTCAAGATTGTTCCATAATGCTGAAGGAACTCCTGTTGACTTCTCTAACTCCAATGAAGTTGCCGGAGTTATTTCGGCTTTTCCTTTAATAATTTCATTAATTGTCTTCACTGGCCTATTCATTCGTTTCGCTAATTCAGCTTGAGTCATACCAAGTTCTTCAAGTGTGTCTAGTAGTGTTTCACCTGGAGGAACAGCATAGTTAGGTTCATATTCATAATGATTAACCATGATAGTTCACCACCTCAATAATCATAATTTCTGTAATTCTAGTCTTATCAATTCCTCCATCCAATAACCTAGGGACAGGGTCATTAAGTGCTTCAAATATAATCCTAAACGGTTCTTTCACAGTAATAGAAAATTGATCTTTTCTATTTCCAGTTAATGCATGAAGCCTCGATGGGGGAACATGGCTTAGTTGCGATAGATTATCCGCAGCATGTAGTTCTGACATTCTTGTTCTAATCTTCCTAGCGTTATCAGGTCCCCAAGTCTTTATGGATTCCCTTTCATTATTCATCGCTTTCTCGATCTTGCTGTCTTTAAAGTATATATTCATTAGCATCCCTCGTCAATAAATTATTAACCTAAGGGGTTAATAATTTATTATGTATTTATAAAAAAAAGCGTGTTTATGAAATAAGATTCAATTCTATTATTAATACTTGCATTATACCAAACATACGTTCCTATTAAAAGAAAAAACAGCTTACATATGTGTGAATAATGTTTGTTCAGGATCATTGTTCATCTAGATGAACGACGAATAACCCGTAAGTTGGGCAGCAATATAGTAGCTGTCTAACTTACAGGTATCAGTTGGAGTATAATGTATCATTATTTTATTTAAGTTCCTTATTGTATTGTTTCATCAAACGTAAATTACCATTAGTATATGAAAAGGCTTTGTATAGAAACAAAAAAAGAAAATAACGAAATCACAATACTCATATACCAGAATTTCTTATGACTTTTACGAAGTTCTTCTAACCCTATTATCAACATAAATACACCTAATAAGAATACCATATACGTATTTAACTCAAAATGCTCAGTAATTAGCCCATAGCTAGCCATAATCATTGTAATGATGGCTACAATGTATTTAATGAGTTTTAGCAACCCAATGCACCCTCTTGAAATTATTTTATTCGAATTAATCTGAATCTGAGAATAACACAACCTTTATATTCGTTTATCGTGATGTACACTACAATACTAATCCCCCATTTTGTCTGGGACAAAATGAGGGATCTAATGATGCTTATTATTTTCATCAAGTGTATAGTTATCTCTGTAACGTGTTACACATTCAAGTATTTATCCAATTGGCTCATTGATTTAAATCATCCAACTTAAGGGTCATATTTAGAGTCTGAAGTTTTTTCATTTGGATTCCTTGTTGGCGATTATCATTCTAATACATATTTATTAACCTAATCTAAAGTTCGAGTATTATTCAGTAAATTTATTTTTTATAATTATCATATATATAATTTTTTAGTTTTTCGTATAGGATTCGAAAAATTACTGGAATAAAAAACATCGCAGAATAATACACAATCCTTTTTACCCATATGTTGGGCAATAAGTTAATTTCAAAACTAGTTAAAAATGTTTGAACAAATAAATGCCATAAAAAAATATCTAAAGAATACTTTCCCATTAATGTTAAAGCCTTAAAAGGATACAAAACAAATACAGGTATTCTATCTTGATGAATTTCTACTTTTTTAAAACACCAATAAAATAAGAAAAAACATCCTGCCGAGTATATGATAATTGATAAATTAGGTGGGTTCATTTGTAATTTGGGCACAAGAGAATCAATTCCTTCAGCATAATTGAAATTCCCTGCAACTCTTGCCCAATAGAATTCTTTTGTAGACCACAACCCGAACATTAGTGTAGTAATAATAAATGGTAATTGTACATTTTTAACTTTTGGAAAAGGCAGTGATCCAAATATTATTCCAGCTGTATAAACAAATAAATAACTTTGACCCAATGAATCTAATTTACCTATAGAATAATAACCTATTAAGAAAGTTAAAATTAATAATATAATTATTTTTAAATTAGTAACAACTCCCGAACTGTTTTTTTTCAAAATAATATTTACAAAGGCAAATAAAATTGGAGCCACACATATTAATACAATAAAGTATCGAAGGAAATATAGTGGTGGTGAAGCTGAAAATGTTAACAACGCATTAAATAACATATCCCATTCTAGCCCCGTCCACATATTACGTTGAGATAAATATGCGATAGTTACGACTATATATGATAATATAATTGGTTTTAATCTATTAATAATATATTCAGAAAATGAGTATCGTTCATTGGTTATAAAACTACTATTCAATTTTTTTAAAGAAAACGCTTGTGTCACACCAGCACAAAAAATAAATATCGTAACTGAATATAAAGTTAGTAACTGTATCCATTCTGAACTATGCAATAATCCTTGTTGATGACAAACTACTACAGCTATTATTGCCATTCCTCTAATCTGATAAAGCCAATTATATTTCCCCATAATAATTACCCCTAAATTTATTTTAGTTTCAATTTATGTTAAAGATCCTTGATTAGCAAACATAACCATTAGCACACAGTTATTATAAATATGCCTTTCAATTAGAATCTTCCTAAGAATAAACTTCTTTTCTATGAAAGTCCTTTAAGGACGAAGTAACTTCAGAACGACGATCAGGTTCTTAAACAAGCTATCTATAACCCACACACCCTCGTATAATTATCGTCATTCTATCTGAATGTGAAAAGAGAATG
This sequence comes from Paenibacillus crassostreae, assembly GCF_001857945.1. NCBI lineage: Bacteria > Bacillati > Bacillota > Bacilli > Caryophanales > Paenibacillaceae > Paenibacillus > Paenibacillus crassostreae. Next base: position 3,199,729 of record NZ_CP017770.1, on the reverse strand, counting down.
CTCCACAAGCATAATACTTAAGGAACAGTCTCTCCATCTAATCAATATGCATTGTTATTTTTAAACCCGTTCTTAATGGTCTTCATAATTATCCTAACATCCAACAATAATGTCCAGTTTTCGATATAGAATATATCATGATTGATTCGATCTTCGATCGAGGTATCACCACGAAGACCATTACTCTGCGCCCAACCGGTAATGCCTGGACGAACGTGATGTTTCACCATATACTTTGGAATTTCATCGCGGAATTGATCTACGAAATATGGACGTTCCGGACGTGGGCCCACGACACTCATATGTCCCATTAAGACGTTGAAGAATTGCGGAAGCTCATCAAGGCTTGTCGATCGAATGAACGTACCGAACTTCGTACGACGTGGATCATTCTCCACCGTCCATCCCGTATCCTCTCCCTCTTCTATCTGTTGCTTCATCGAACGGAACTTATACATCATGAAATGACGACGATTTAATCCGACACGTTCTTGCTTAAATATAATTGGACCTGGCGAGGTAAACTTAACCCCTAATGCTACTGCCAGCAACACGGGTGAAATTATAATAATGGTGCATAAAGAAAACACAATATCGAATAGTCTCTTGAACATTCGGTTACTCGCCACATCCAGTGGAATATCCCTTACGTTAATCATAGGCATTCCTGCGAAGTTATCGAAGTAAGGTCTTGCAGGTAAATAATCGAAGAAGTCCGGAATAATAAGCGTTCGCACTCCTGCTTTCTCACAATGAACGATAATTTTCTTATATTTCGAATGTGCATCCAATGGTAATGCTAGCACAACTTCATCAATGAGTTCTCTAGTAAGTATGTCCTCGAGATCATCCAGATTCCCAAGAATAGGACTGTAATGAGCAGTCTCAACATTATCCCATACCTGATTATCATCTAAGAACCCAACGACCTCATACCCTAGTTCAGGATACTGTTTCAGATTATTGAAGAATCGTTTACCTAGACTTCCAGCACCCACAATTAATACGAACTGTCGGTTGTAACCTTTTTCACGAAAATGTTTGAGCGAAGCTTTAAGGAAATAACGATAAAAAATAATAAAGAAGATATTGAGACCTAGATAGATCGCTAAATACACTCGTGAGATATCAATTTCTTTAACAACAAACATAATACTGATCAATAGAAACATACTAATAAAATGGACCTGTATGACTTTAAGAAATTCATCTGCGAATCTCTTTTTTCTCTTTGGTGAATATAACGTGATTACGATCCCTGTTAAAATAGTAATCCCGCCATAGATTAGACTCCATAGCATGTAACTTTCTATAGGCTTCGGAGTTTCATATGGAATCCAACCACTTTCGAACTTAAGCCACCAAGCGAGCAAGAATGACATCTGCACCACGAAGAAGTCAGATAAAATATATAATTTGGTCAATATGCCCTGATTTCTGCGAATCATAATCTTACCTCCACCTGATTGTCTGCTGGTTGCGAAGCCGGCTTATTTCGGGTTAATTTATTCTTAAGCCATGCCAACGTAAATTTCAAACCAATCCCTGTATAGATAACGCTATTGATTACCCAAGGGTAACGGGCTTTATAATGTTTATGATGAAAAATAGCCATCGCACGGTGAAACTCATAAATAATCTTGGTGGGTCTACGACGAGCACTTCCCCCTTTGAGATGGACGATCGTGGTAAGTGGATAATAATGAATACCCCATCCTGCTTGCTTAATTCGATAACACCAATCAATATCCTCGCCGTACATGAAAAAGGTCTCATCCAGTACTCCCACCTCAGTAATCGTCTCCCGACGAACCATCATGAACGCACCAACTAGACAATCTATCGGATACGCATCATTCGGATCTAGATGACCGAGTTGATACTGATTAAATTTCGGATGATCAGGGAATAATCTGGATATACCGAAAGCATAATAGAATGATGCGGAAGGCGTCGGGAATCCACGACGACAAGCCTTATCTAAAGTTCCATCTGGTAGAATAACCTTGCATCCCGACGCTCCCACGCTAGGATTCTCATCCATGAAAGTTATCATTGTCTGCAACGTATCTTCCTGTATGATTGTATCTGAGTTGAGAAGTAGAACATATCGACCTGACGCTATTTCCATGCCTTGATTGTTTGCTTTGGCGAACCCTGTATTATCCTGATTCGCGTTAATTGTCACCTGAGGGTACTCTAGGGAGATACTCTCAACTGATGAATCTGTAGAGTGATTGTCTATGAGAATGACTTCAAAGGTATATCTTGTTTTCGAAGCAAATACCGACTGCAGGCAGTCCAACGTCAGCTTGCACGTATTGTAATTAACGATAAGAATGCTTAAATCCATGTAAAAAGCACTTCCTGACAAAAATAGTAATCTATCGACAACATTATATCATACTAGGGATAGAACAGGAGAGTTCTTTGGTAAAGTGGAGGATATTAACATCACAAGCAATCTTTACTCGTTCAATTTGAACGCTTATCTCTCTTATTTGCAATCTCCTCACGCTTCATTCTTAGTAGACGTAACTGCCCCCAGAAAGAACTCCACGCACCAAGAACTTTAGGTTCTCGCAACAAAAAATATCCATTACTAGCAATCTCATAGGGTAGAATTCGTAGAATCGTTCCAACCATATTCGAACGTTCTACATTTTTAAATATCATTTTATATCGGTTAATATACGACGCTCTTCGTATAAAGAGAGGTTGTTTTTTTCGCCCCCCCTGTTTCCACCCTCTAGCGTGATAACCAATAGCATCTGCAAGGTAATAGGATTTCCATCCTAATAGCTGTGCACGCCATGCGACATCTACATCTTCTTTATATGCAAAGAAGTCACTGTCGAAGAATTCACCATGAATACTAATACTCTCGATCATTCTCCGTGAATATAGCGCAGCCGCTCCAGACACACCAAATACTTCTCCAGATTCATTCCACTGAGAAGAGGGTTCCCCTATTCCTCGATCAAATGCCCTACAATGTTTAGTCATGATTAAGCCTGTACTATCTACCAGTTCTAAATTGGAACTTAGTAGTAACTTCCCCGTAGCACTTCCGATATCAGACTGCTTCTTCATCTGAACAATCAGTAATTTGATATAATTCGGATGTAATTTCACATCTGGGTTCAGTACCAGTACAAAGTCTGTCGATGATATTTGAATAGCTTGATTATGAGCCGGGGCAAAGCCTACATTCACTTTATTCTCCACAATTTCAATACTTTCATTTTGTTGTTGAGAATAAGACTTCACTTGTTGTACTGTATCATCGGATGATGCATTATCAACCACAATGACCTGCTGAATGGGATACGATTGAGAATTTAAGGCTATTAAACATGTTGAAATGTCTTCAGCACTATTATAAGTTACGATATGTACACTAACCGTACTATTCATAGGGAGTCTTTCCTTTATCCATTAGATTTGCTTCTAATTATAACTGAAACCCTCGATCATTTGTGAAAAGATCGAGGGTTTCATCGATATATTTATTTAAATTCAATTGCATTCCATTGATGTAAGAAGTCTTTAAGTCCTTCCCGCCATGGACGTAAATCCTGCAATCCATTCGTTCGAATAGATAGATGCTCCATCATCGAGTTAGCTGGACGATGCGCCGGACGAGGAAATTCATCTGTTGAGCATGGCTCTGGTTGAGCGATAATGTCAATCCCCAACTCACGAGCTTCTTCAAAGATTGCCTGCGTGAATTCATACCAAGTACATGCATCACTATTGGAAGCATGGTATACACCATATTTCTCAGTAGTCATGAGCTCTACTAAGAAGTTGGCAAGATCAACTGTGTAGGTTGGAGAGCCTTTCTGATCATGAACAACTTTCAGAGAAGGTTTCTCTTGACCGAGACGTAATATCGTTTTCACGAAATTATTCCCGTATACACCATATACCCAAGACGTTCTAACGATGAAATATCTTGATGATAGGCTCTGTACGAGTACCTCTCCTGCACGTTTGGACTTTCCATAGATACTCTGAGGATTCGTGTTATCATACTCTTGATATGGCTCTGCACTAGTACCATCAAATACATAATCGGTACTAATATAGATTAGCTTCGAACCGATATGTTCAGCAGCAACCGCTATATTCCTCGTGCCTACGGCATTCACCCTGTAAGCTCCATCGATATCTGTCTCAGCCGCATCCACCGCTGTAAATGCTGCACAATGAATGACGACATCCGACTGATATTCTCCGATCACTTGTTGGCACTGTAATAGGTCTGTAATGTCCAACGCAGCTCGGTCACAACCAAGTACTTCATACCCACTATTCCGTAGTAGAGTAACTACATCTGTACCTAACTGACCGTTAGCTCCGGTGACAAGTGCTCTCATAGAGAATCCCCTAGTCGTTCACCATATTGCTTAAGCTGATATTGTTGGTATTCACCCGATTGAATACGAATCCACCATTCTTGATTATCCAAGTACCATTGGATGGTCTCTTTAATTCCTGTTTCGAAATTATGCTTCGGCTTCCAACCCAACTCTTGAGTAATCTTCGTTGGATCTAAGCCATAACGACGGTCATGACCTAGGCGATCTTCAACATGGATGATGAGTGATTCTGGTTTATTCAATTCTTGTAGAATCGTCTTCACAATATGAAGATTGGTCCGTTCATTATTACCACCAATATTGTATACTTCACCTACACGACCTTGATGAATAACAAGATCAATTGCACTACAATGATCTTCAACATACAGCCAGTCACGAATGTTTAGACCATCACCGTAAATTGGTAAAGCCTGATCACTCAATGCACGAGAAATAATCAATGGAATTAGCTTCTCAGGGAATTGATATGGACCATAGTTATTAGAACAACGAGTAATGTTCACAGGAAGCCCGAAGGTCTCATGATACGCACGAACTAATAGATCCCCACCAGCTTTACTAGCTGAGTATGGGCTATTTGGTTCTAAAGGTGTACTCTCCATGAAGAGGCCGGTCTCACCAAGTGATCCATAGACTTCATCAGTAGATACTTGTACATACTTCGTCACTCCATATTTCTTAGAAGCATCAAGTAGCACTTGCGTGCCTAATACATTGGTCTTCACAAACACTTCAGGCTCTAGAATACTCCGGTCTACATGTGATTCTGCTGCAAAGTTAACAACCACATCAACACCTTGGCTGATCAATTCATCCATAGCTTTAACATCTGTAATATCTGCTTTGACGAAAGTATAATTAGGATGATTCTCACTTGACTTCAAATTCTCTAGATTTCCTGCATATGTTAAAGCATCTACGTTGATAATTTGGTAATTTGGATGCTGCTGCAACATATAGATTACGAAATTACTACCAATAAATCCGGCCCCGCCGGTAACAAGAAGTTTCATTTAAAAATATCCTCCTACTCAAAGTTTAATTCTGCGTCTTTCAACAACGGATGGCGTTGATCCTTGTCCGAAAGAATCGGGCTTGACGTAGGCCAATCAATCCCCAAAGCTGGGTCGCTCCATAGTATACCTCGATCATTCTCAGGTGAATAATACTCATCAACTTTATAGAATACTTGGGTATTTGGAACAAGTGTGCAGAAACCATGAGCAAAGCCTCTGGGAACTAATAGTTGTCTTTTATTATGTTCACTGAGTATTGTAGCAACCCATTGACCGAAAGTAGGAGAACTTCGTCTAATATCAAGAACTACATCATAAATTGCACCTGTTACTACCCAAATCAATTTAACCTGAGCTTTAGGATTGAGTTGATAATGAAGACCTCGAAGCACTTCTGGCTCTTTTGAAAAAGAATGATTATCTTGAATGAATTTATGTTCTATTCCATTTCTCTGTAAGAGACTTTCATTATAACTCTCTAAGAAAAATCCCCTTTGATCCATATGAACAACTGGTTCCAATAACTTAACTCCGCTCAATCGCAGTGATGCCACATTCATTAACAATCCCCCCCTCCTATTCCATTCGTACACTTTACCTATACTATCCTATCTTCCTTTAATAATGTATTTTGAAAGCAAATAGGTTATCGGCATAGTAAGAATAACAACAATTATTGGTACAATTTCAGCTGGCAATTTAATGTATTCAACTAGTAAATGAAGTATTACTAGATTCATCAAATATTGAACCAAGTAGACCACTGGAAATTTTATAAACTTTAAAAATGTCACCTTTTCCTTGAATACAAAAAATGTATTTAAGTAATATGACAAAAATATCCCTAAGACATACGAGATAGTATAGGATATCATATACTCCCATAACAAAAGTAGTAATAAATAAATCCCATAGGTAGCGACTGTATTTATCCCGCCACTAATAATAAACTTCAGAAACTCTTTATTTATAAACCTCATCCACAATGTAGGACGGTCTTTTTCTGCTTTCATCAAGTATCCTCCAAAGATATTCTCCTATGATTCCAAGCATGGTCATAATTATTCCGAGTAAAAATGTAATCAGTGCTATAATCGTTGTCCAGCCTTGAAGTTCGATCAAACCAAATAGTGTACATATAGTAACGAATATTCCGTAGAAGAAACTTATAATAGCAGTAATTAATCCAATAAAAGACATAAATCGAATAGGCATGTAGGAAAAACTTACAAATGAATCTACAAATAATTTAATTTTTTTTGATAATGTCCATCGGGATTTTCCAAGCTTTCTTTCTTGTCTTACGTAAGGAATTAACTCTCTCTCATGTCCTGTCCAATAAATTAGACTCATAATATTCGTATTTTTTTCTTTCATTTCAAGTATTTCATGAACTACTTGTTTATCTATTAATACAAAATCAAATCCACCTTTAGGATAATTCTCAAGGGCAAATCTTTCTAACAAATAATAATATGAATTAGAGAACATTCTTTGCGAAAGTGACTCATCACGTTGAGATCTAGTTGCAAGCACCACTTTTTTTCCCGTTTGCCATAGACTAATCATGTCTCTAAATAATTCAGGCGGATCTTGTAAATCAGCCGATATAATACCCACGCAGTCACCAGTTACATACTCAAGACCTGCTTGAATAGCAGACATAGATCCAAAATTTCGACTTAACTTAATTACCTTAATTCTTGGATCCAACTCTTTTGCTTCAAGCAACAATTGTAATGAATTATCTTTTGAGCCATCATCAACAAAGACAAACTCTAATTCACAATCTGGTAGAAGCCCTTGAAGACCTTGCAATTTAGGAATGGTTATAGGAATATTTAATCCATTAAAATATACTGGAACAACAATCGAAAATTTAAATTTAGCGGTAGTCATTAATTGCCTCCGTAATATATACTACATCACTCATTTCAAGAACTGGACTGATAGGAATACTTACGACCTGAGAATGGATTTGTTCAGAAATAGGGAAACTCATATTCTCCCACTCTTTATATGCTTCTTGTTTATGAGGTGGAATAGGATAGTGAATCAACGTCTGTATTCGCTTATCGTTCATAAATTGCATAAACCGTTCTCTATCAGTTACCCTGACCACAAAGACGTGCCAAACGTGAGACTCGGAGCCATTTTCAACAACTGGAAGAATCACATTTTCATTTGAAATATTATCAAGATAGTAATTTGCAATATCTCTACGATACTTATTATCAGCGTTTAAATATCTTAACTTTTCACACAATATAGGAGCTTGCAATTCATCGAGTCTACTATTATATCCCTTATAAAGATTCTCGTATTTCTTGTTTGAACCGTAGTTTCTTAATGCAAATAGTTTTTTATACAATTCCTCATCATTAGTTGTAATTGCACCAGCATCACCTAGAGCACCTAAATTCTTACCTGGATAAAAACTAAATGCTGCTGCATCACCTAAATTACCTGACATCTTCCCTTTATATATAGCACCATGAGACTGAGCACAATCTTCAATTATCTTCAGATTATACTTTTGGGCTAAATAGCGTATAGGATCCATATTACATGCCTGACCATATAGATGTACCACCATAATTGCTTTAGTATTTGAAGTAATCTTTTCCTCGATTTTCGCAGGATCAATATTGTATGTTAATATATTGGGTTCAACTAAAATAGGGGTTGCTCCATTCGCGGAAACAGCCAATATTGATGCAATATAAGTATTCGATGGGACAATAACCTCATCTCCAATACCAATATCGTATCCGCGAATAATTAATTCTAGTGCATCTAACCCATTGGCTACACCAAGACAATATTTATTTTCAGTAAAATTAGCGAAATCAGTTTCGAATTTTTTTACTTCCTGTCCTAAAACATACCATCCCGAATGAAGCACATCCTTCATTCCATTTAATATTGCTTCTTCATGACGCAAATTTATTTTTTTAAGATCTAAAAAAGGAATCACATATCTCACCTGTCTCGTTATTATTGATATTCTCTAACGCATTCATTATCTATTAAATACTTTTTTTTACAATGTGGACATGTTAGTTGGTCATCTAATTTCTCACCACAGCTACAAATATAATCTTTGAATTTTGCCGGATTACCATACCATAGTGTGTTATTGGGAATATCGCAAGTTACCACAGAACCCGCACCTATCATTGCATATTCACCTATTGTATTTCCTGCAATAATTGTTGCATTGGCACCTATTGATGACCATTCCCCCAAGATTGTTTTTAGAAATGTTCCTGGATATTGCTTTGATCGTGGTCTTAGATCATTTGTAAAAGTAACGTTTGGACCTATAAATACGTTATCACTTGCTCTTACTCCATCCCAAATATACACACCAGATTTTACAGTTACGTTATTACCCAAAATCACGTCATTCTCGACAAATGTATGATCATTAATATTACAATTCGAACCAATCTTTGCTCCAGGCAAGATGTGAGCAAAAGCCCAAATTCGCGTATTTTCACCAATTTGATCAGTTTCAACAATAGCTTGCGGATGCACAAAATAGTTCTTTTCCATTAGCTATACACCTCTATAAATTTGGTATATTCTCTTATATAATCCTCACTATCGAATAAATGAGAAGCCAGAACAAGTAGCACACAATCGGAGGAGAAGTTATACATTTCATGCCAGTCATTAGGCTCCAATAGAAGCGCTTTAGTTGGTGAATTCAATACTACTTCTGTCTTTCTATCAGTGTTATCTAAGGAAACTGTACAACTCCCCGATACTGCAACTAGTACTTGTCTAGTTTTATAATGAGCATGTTGACCACGGCTTACTTCACTAGCAGTTCCATAAATATAAAACACACGTTTGATATCAAATGGGATTGTACTGTTTTCTTCGATAACGGTTAATAAGCCACGTTCATCGCCTAGCTGGTTAAGTTCGATTATCTTACTGCTATTAGACATTGAAATATCCATCATCTTGTAATCCTCCAAATTCAAGTAATCTTATTAATTTTTATAAATAGTTGCTAGAAGATATTATCTAGTGTCCAATTTATTCTACCAGTAGAGCTATCTAGTAAAAACGAACACTTAAGCAATAATATTAAAATTATAATACAAATTAGTACGATTAAACATAATTTCAAGTATTTTGGTAATTTAATACCTTTTGTGTTTTTTCCGAAAATATTGTTCACAATTTGCTGTACACCAAAGCCAGCAAAAGGTAGAGCGATAAGAAATAAGGGATATCCAAATCTAGCTTCTATTACTGTAGTCCCTAAGAATAAACAGTACCCTAAAAAGGAAAGCACTAATGAATAAATAATAAATTTCTCTTTCACATTCCTTTTTCTATGTTTCACGGCCCTATATAGACCACATCCTGATAAAATCCAAAAAAGGTATAAATAAAGAGAAGCTGGGACTCTTGTAATTGGATAAAAATTCCTTATATATGTATCAACATAACCCCAATCCAAAACTCCAAATACATGAATCATAAAAATAGAAATAAATGCAATAAAATCATTGCTCATTAATTCATAAATACTCGTATTATCAACAATCAAAAAAGGAGATCTAAATACTAGAGACGCCTCTTCATTCGGAATAACAACTGTCCCATATTTCAAATAAGTAGCAGCAAGTTTACTCTGAAATTCATAAAGATCCATATGAATTAATGGAGTCCAATGATTAAATTGTACTATATTATTATATAATTGCGGAAATATAATCAAAATGGGCATGATCATCGCAATTAAGGTGTTTTTATAGCTTATATTATTCAAGATTTTTTTACGAAATACTAGAATTACTAGAATTATCGGTAAAAAAATTATTGACGATGGTCTTATCATAATAGCAGCATATATAAAGGCAAATATCTTATAATTTATTTTATTCTGACAGTCATCAAATATTGCTGCTAACAGAGATAGTATAATTAGGCAACTAGCTAGTAAATCAGTTAACAATAAAGTAGTTGATTGTATAAGGTACAAATTAAATGCACCGAAAAAAAGAATAGAATAATATATAAGGTAATTGTTGGAATGATATAAACACGTGTTAGCAATTTTTTTAACCGTATATTGATAAACAATAAATTGAAAAATACTCATCATTATTTTAACAACCGCAATATCCCCATTAGAAAACATACTAAACATAGAAATAATTAATGGATAAAGATAAGTTCTCAAGGGTTCATTAATATTAAATAATCCATCATTTAATATTAACTTACTTACATGCACATACCCAATTTCATCATAATAGTTCACTCGGTAATTTAAATTCAAATAATATATAAATATTCCAGTTGCTAGACTGTATATTGACAGTGTTATTAATTTTTTTTTATTAATATTAAACAAATTTATCCCCCTAATGGAAATCAACATAATATAAAGTTACTTTTAGTTTACTAAATCAATTAGATATTTTCCATATTCATTTTTCAACATACTATTTCCTAACTTAATTATTTGATCCTTAGATATATATCCCATTGTATATGCAATCTCTTCTAAGCAGGCAACTTTATATCCTTGTCTTTTTTCAATAGTCTCAATAAAATGAGATGCTTGTAGCAATGATTCATGAGTGCCTGTATCTAGCCAGGCAAATCCCCTTCCGAGTATTTCTACTGACAGTTCCCCTTTTCTTAAATAGGCATTATTAATGTCTGTAATTTCAAGTTCTCCACGTTCTGAAGGCTTGATTGATTTAGCAATTTGAACAACTTCATTATCGTAAAAATATAATCCTGTCACAGCATACTGAGATTTAGGGTGATTCGGCTTTTCTTCAATCGATAAAGCATGAAAGTTATCATCAAATTCTACAACACCAAATCTAGCAGGATCCTTAACTTTATAGCCGAAAATAGTAGCACCATTTTCTTTTTTTACTGATTTCATCAACATTTCCGAAAAACCTTGACCATAAAAAATATTATCTCCCAATACTAGTACGACACGATCCTGCCCAATAAATTTTTCTCCAATTATAAATGCTTGAGCCAACCCATCAGGAGTTGGCTGAACAGCATATTTAATTGAAATCCCAAGATCAGATCCATCTCCAAGTAATTGTTCGAACCTCGGTGTATCATCTGGAGTAGATATAATTAAGATTTCCTTAATACCTGCCAACATAAGAACAGATAAAGGATAGTAGATCATTGGTTTATCATATACAGGTAATAGTTGCTTAGAGACTGCTTTGGTCAGAGGGTAGAGCCTTGAACCGCTCCCTCCTGCTAATATTATTCCTTTCATTACATTCACCCATTTCATTAATATTATGTTCGGAAATAAGTTCCCTATTGTATCTACAACACAATGCTTTTCAAGAATGTTGCAGATATAATAGACCTAAGTTAATTTACCGACAAGACAACATCATCATGTAATCTTTCTTTTTTTTCTTAATAATATAATTACATATAGAATTGTAACTGCGAATAATAATAATCCAATATACAAGCTTAATGGCTGATAGCGAAATTCAACATTATACTCTCCTGCAGGAACTATTATCCCTTGAGTTAGACCATTTACTTTGTATACCTTTGTTTTCTTTCCATCAACATAAGCATTCCAACCCGGAAAAAAACTTTCAGAGAAAACAACAAAGGCTTGGCCTTCAGAAGAAACCTTTGCTGACGCAAAACCCGCATTATATTTGACATCCTTTATTTCAGCCAAAGAATACTTATTAGCATTTAAATCATTCACAATACTAATTTTATGGAGGTCAAGATCAAATATGTTCGAGTAATCCTTGTCACTTTCTAAGGTTTCAGACAACGAGTAAATTTTAGGGAGAACTTTCAAATTTTCATATATCGAATATCCGGCGTTTGAAGTCTCCTTTTTATAAATTAAATTCACCTCATTGTTCACACTATATTTTTCGAGTTTCCAACTATCTATATCAATACTATCTTTCGAGAAAGAAAATATACGATAGTAAACTTTCTCTGGAAGATCAGAACCAGAATATATATTTTTGGAAAATTTAATCTTACCATTAATATTAACATTCATTTGCTGACTATCATTGTCATAATTTTCTCCATACAAATCTACATATACTAACTCTTTAGGAGGAGTTTTAAAATCAATAGATAATCGATACATAGTGTTAGGTTCCAGAGTAAGTTCTTCCTGTAATATTGAAGGAATCCCTACACCTAATGAAGAGGGTAATTTAATTTCCTTAGATTCAAATACAGTTGACTTTTCAGAATAATTTGTTGAGTTAATATTGTCTATCTCAGCATTCAACTGATCGGGTACTATAATTAACTTTGTATTTAAGCTTGAAATTAATTCGTTATTTCTCAATAATTCCGAATAACTATTATTCATTCCTCGCTCATTGAATTTTGTAATATCAATATACTCTTGTGGTAAGAATGTCGTAAAACCATTTAGTAAATTTAGTTCATTGATTATATTTCTATTTGGCCCTATTCCAATATCAGACATATCCGCACGCTCATTAATCACTGGCCAAATACGTTCGTTATTGTCCGATTTTTCTTTAGCTGATTCAGCAAGGGAATTTATCGAGCTATCTTTTGTAAAAATATTTTCATGATAAAATGAAAACGAATGTAGATCTAGTAATAGAAACAAAGTTAAAAATAACAACATGTACTTACTTTCGAGCCTAGTAATCTTTTTGAGTAAAACAAAGACTATCAATGACATAAGCATTATAACAAGTGGTATTATTACAGCTGGATTTTTATATGAAGTTATATAAAGTAGCTGTTCAAGTGTATGCCCTTTTATAATAAGATTTTGTCCTAACGAATTATTGGAAATAACACCTAGAAGCTTATGAATAATAGAAATACAAGCAATAGATATCAACAACGTAATTCCTACTAACTTTGCCGTCATTCTATACGTTGGTGTATTGAGGCCTTTGTTTCTTATAAGGATATCAACTTGTTTGGCAAATAAAACAGTTATTCCAAAACTGAACCCGAAAAGGAATCTTGCAGAAACTCTAAACGAGTTATAAAGAGGAACGTGAAACATTATTTTATTTAAAACTGGAATTGATGAACCCAAGGCAAGTATTAGTACAATAATACTAATAATGATCCAAGTCTTCACATAATAGTCTTGTTTATATTGCTTAATACATACTAATACAGCAAATATCAAAGGGATAATTCCAATATACAATGCAAACTCAGTTAAATTTCCCGGTCCAAAATAATTATAATTATATAGGCTTAGTGGACTATTAGGAATATGAACACCAAATATATTAGGAAAAAAAAGTGTTGTCAGTGAAGTGAACTCCAAAGAATAGCTGGAGAAGTATTCATAATCTATTTTCGTACGACCAGAGTAAATTGCTAGCACTAGCAATGGAATAAGTTGAATCGCAGTAACTCCAATTGTGATAATAGAAAAATGAAGTTTATCAATGAACCAATTCTTGATAGTCTTATATTTTTTAATTGAAACAATAAAATAAATCAGTAAAATAATTGCTGTATATAGTGCTATTTGTGGAAATCCGGCAAATATCTGCATTGAGTATGATAAACTCATTAGTACAATAAAGACTTTCTTTTTGGATTGTAGCAAACACTCATAAAAGTACAAAATCAGCGGCAACCATACAATAGAATTCATCACGGTTACATGACCTAGCTTAGCATTAATAACTCCAGAAAACATGAAGACAATTCCACCAATGTAAGCAGCTTTCCAATCTAAATTAATTTTTTTCAGATACAAATAGGTAAACAGACCTGCTAATGTTAAATGAAATAAAAACATATAATTAAAGGCGAATTTAAAAGGGAATATTAAATAAAATAAAAGGTTAGGAAAATAAAAAATTGCATTTTGAGTATCTGCATGAAATGGCGTTCCTAAATTGATATAGCTATTCCACAAAGGTAATTTCCAATTGGAAATAGACTCAGCGAGTAGATACCTTATCGGAGCATAAGAAACGTAACCATCTCCAGGCGCCCAATATCCACTTGATCCGAGGAAATTAAAATAAAATATAAATGGAATAACAAAATATGAAAATACTACAAAGTACCCTTTTTTTTTTGATAACATATCGAATATCACCCCTCATAGTAAAATACTTGTATTGCTCATTCATCAATCTAATCATTTAAACCTTTTGTAATCCAGTCCATTTTTTACTGAAATTTATTAAATGCATTACACATATGACTAATGTTACTAACCATAATAGGTTCAAAGTCTTTAGCGCTTAAATTTGATGACAATAGATTCATATACTTATTAGTATATTCTCTTAGTCCTAACATTAAATTCACTTCTTCACCACTAATAATATTATCTATAAATTTTAAATATCCCATCTGGCAAATTGATAAAGTATTATTCCTATTTGTATAATCTAATATTTTCCTTGTTAGTATTTCTCTGTTAGAATTATAAATTTCACAAATATGTTTAACAATATCATCAACTTCATACTTATCATACCTAGCCTTATACACGACATCCTCAGGAAATTCAGCAAATGAACCTATGTGGGTCGTTATAACAGGTTTGCCGTGACCCATAATTTTGAGTAAACTCGCGGAATTTTCCCCCTGAGTGGGATACCTTAGATTGATACACATATCAGAAGCTGCTATATATGTATCGAATTCTTCTAAAGTAACAAACCCCGTACAGATAACCTGGTCTGTCAATTTGTATTTACGTATAAGTTCATCAATAGGATAAGATGGTGCTATCTCACCCACTATATATAGCTTAATATTACTTATCATGTTCTTTGACTTAATTATAGACATAGCCTCGATAACTTTGTCTATTCTCTTCGTGGGATTGGCATAGCCTAATGTACTGATCACAAAATCATCTTCATCAATATTTAATTCGTTTCTCGCTTTTCCCTTTTCAACTTCAATGCCATTAAATTCGCTAATATGAGGTGCTGGAATTGGAACAACCTCAATAGGGACATAACTGGCTTGCTCTTGCAATAGCATTTTTGCAAATTGAGAGTGTACGATTACACCTGCTGAGTGATCTAGTATCCTTAAATTCAGAGGATATTTCAGGGAATTACTTTCCCATATTGGTGAAATCTCACCATTCACAAAGCGGTTCACTTCATTAATCCCATTTGATCCATGGCAATACAACATTTCTTCTCTATATGCTGTTAGATCTCCACATTCTAACGTCTTAGCAGCAAAAAAGTGATGTAGAGAGTAGTCATGTAAAACTACAATGCCAGGATATTTTAGAATAAATTCATATATTTCATCGTGAGCAGAATAGTTGTTTCCCATATGATAAATTATTGCGTCATAATGCTTCTCATTGTATCTTTTAGAAAACTCAGCATACTCCCTTATAGAAAAACACTCTTTAATTTCACTATTCTGAATTTGAAATCCATTTCCGACATATACATCTATTTCAAAAGATTTAGCCAACTCGGGTAGCAAATCTTCACTATAATCAGATATTCCTGAACGAATCGGATTTAATGGTGAAAAATATGCAATCTTTTTCATTTTATTTCTCCTATCTTATTGTCTCCGTTAATCGATCTATCACGTGATCCCACGTAATATGTTTAACAGATTCATAACCCATTACTCCAAACTCTTTAGCCACTTGTTTGTTCCGATATAAGTAATCTATTTTGGAAGAGATCTCATTCGTATTTGTTAACACAAAACCGTTAATCTCATCCTTCACAAATTCTAATACTCCACCTGAATCGTTCAATGTAATTATTGGTTTTGCTGATAAGAAAGCCTCCAGAGTAACATATCCATAGTCCTCATCATACGGTGCGAAGTAAACTGCTAAACAATCGGCATATAACTTAAGCAATTGTTTATCTTCAACAAATCCAAGGAACTTCACTCTATCATTTAATCCTAACTTTGATACCAATCGCTCAAGATTTTCTCGTTCTGGTCCTTGTCCTGCTATAATACATTTAATACTAGAATCTGTTTGTTTTAACGATTCTATCAATATGTCTATTCTTTTTAATTTATCAAGTCTACCTACTGACAATATATAATTATCAAAACTATTATTAAAGTAAAGCCCAACATGTTTAGGAGGATGATATAACACCTCCGACTTAATATGATTAAATCTTTCTAATCGGTCAGTGGTATTTTGAGCTATAGTAAAAATTTCCTTTGAATCACTTAAACTGTTGTTATCATATCGACTAACTAATTCTTTAATTGATAGGCTTTCTGGAGAAAAGTCGTACTGACTATATTTCGTCCCCTGCAAGTCATATATTTGTCTGAATTGATGAACCAACCAAGTAACTTTGTTATTGTGATTTACACCGTAAGAAGGAAATTTAGTCCCTATAACAAGATCGATCTTTTCTCCATTACTTTCCGAAAGATCAATGAACTTCCAGTTCATCATACTTTGAATCAGTTGTTCGTTTGGATACCACTTGAACGGCAGCTGAACAATATCAACATTAAAGTCTCTACGAAGCAACTCCGTACTTAATGAAGTAACTAATAACTCAGCACCTCCTTTAACAAAAGGAACCTGAGCGTGGCAAATAGCAATTTTCTTCTTCATGTTAATACCACCTATCTTTTACCGAAACAGACAATTCTGGATAAAGGAAGTTCATCATTATTCATTATTCCTTTATTCAAATATTCACCAACGGATATTGAGTCAAGTATCTGAAATCCATTATCATTAAGTTCATTAATAATCTCAAATTCATTCCAAAATACATCATATACATTGAATGATCCCCATTGATAAACTGATCGCAACTGTGTTTCGGCTTGTTTGTTCGGAAAGTCTGCAATTATAATTCCATCATCGTTCAATAGCTTGTATATCTTCTGATACAATATAATCCGGTCTAAATAATTAAAGTGTCTAATAAATCTAAAAACAGAGATAATATCGTATTTTTCATCCGTTATAAAGCTGAAGAAATCATTTTTCACATAAGTGACCTTGTTTATATCACTTAGTTTTCTAACAGACACAGAGATCATGAATGCAGAATTTTCAACCGCTGTTATTTGTCCATACTCCAATAAACTACGCATTATTCTGCCCTCACCTGAGGCAATATCAAGAATGTTATTCATTCCTATACCTTTTGGAGAATGCTTCTCAGTAAGTATATTTAGAGCATTTCTCTCAAGAAGATCATACGTACGCATCGGGAATTCTGAGAACCTTGATTCATCATAATTATTTGCTATAAAAGAATCATTGTAGTACTCCGCCATTCCATCCTGATTCATGACCAAATACTTATTATTAGCATTCAATTGGCTTCGCCATTCATTCAGAGTTGGAGCTGCTACCTGATATATGACTTCATCATATATTTTAAGATAATTATTATTATCTAGTTTGTTTATATCAAATAATTCCGAGCCTAAATCCTCTGCATTTTTTTTATAAAAATCATAGTTTTTCTCTAAAATACCGACTTTCTCAGCCAATTCGCCAACTTCACATTTGGAAACTACTCCAAAGTTATATTGTTCTACGACATCTTGCAAACCAACAACGTTCGTTACGGCTACAGGTATTCCTAGAAGAATTGATTCTAATATAGATAGTGGACATGAATGATTATTCTTCTGTGTTGTATATGGAGCAAGCATGACATCAACACCTTTATAAAAATCGTTCATATCTAAATATCCGTTATAGACTTCGAAATTGGTTAAATTATTCTCATTTAATAACGCAATAAAGTCGTCATACCCTTCATTTCTCCATGCAATTTTAAATTTATAGTGCTTCAATTGAGCAGCCAGGGATACTAGGAGCTGAATTCCACGACCCTCCCAATCTTTTTTTGATAAGGGTGCTGAAGCAAATCCAATAGTAAAAGGTTTATTCTCAATCATCTCGGGTCTATTCCTTAGCGCTTTAATGCGAGGATACATTAAGTAAGTTTGTAATCCCATCTTTAGAAATTCATCCTTAACAACCTTTGATTCTACAAATAAATATAGGTTCCCAACGTCAATAGCATGTCTTAAATGCTCTAAATAGCCTTCATCGAACTCACGAAATGCATCAATACCGGTCACTGTATTAAAAGTAATAATAGACTTACTCGAATAATTTTTTTCGAAAAGGAAATATCCATCTAAACTGTCGACAAAAACATGAGCAATCGTAGGAGATTGTTGTTGGATTAACTCATTAAAATTGTAACTCCAATAATATACATCATTATCAGCATCATATATTTCCTCATTATCTAGCAACTCATTCTCGAGCGAGATAAATTTAAACTCCAAACTCTGGCTAATACTTTTATAAAACTGATAGTACGTTCTAGCTTCCTTCTTTATTGCCTCAATATCTCTTTCTCTTTTAAATCCAAAACAAAAAATATAGATTTTGGGTTTATTTAAAATCATATTATTTAACATCGATTTTAGCCTCTCCCCCCAAATTTAAATTCACTAATCCAATACTCTTAGTTTCCGATACAACTCTTATAAATGTTACATCAATCATACGATCTACGGTTACAGTTTCTCCGTTTGATTGATCTGTAATACCCAATGTAAGAAAATAAGTCCCCTCATTTAAGTACATCGGAAGTGAAATCTCGCTACATATCATATTTCCTTTTACTACTGTAGTAGATTCACAGCCCAGTATCTTTGTATTAGTTCCAAAAACCTCAATTCCATTAATGGTTTTAATAATAACCCCTACAACTGGCACATTAATAGTGTCCGAAACTTCAGCCTTTAAATGAATGTTAATTTTTTCTCCTGTCTTAAATACAGTAGATTCATTTTTTAATTCATCAGTTAATTTATATTCAACTATTCTTGCTTTTCCATTACCATATCTAATTTCATTTACTTCTGTTGTGAGTTGATCGGACATCTGCAGATTTGCTGTTAGAGACATCTTTTGATAATAATTAACTACATCGTTAGAATTACCCTCAAATATTAAATTCCCATCATAAATAATTGCAACGCGATCACACAATGCTCTAACCGCATTCAAATCATGTGTCACTAATATAATAGTTTTCCCTAAGGCCTTAAACTCCTCAAATTTCGAGTAACATTTCCGTTGAAACACTTCGTCCCCTACAGCCAACGCCTCATCTATAATCAGTACGTCAGGATCAACGTGAATTGCTAAAGCAAAGGCCAGTCTAACATACATCCCACTTGAGTAACTTTTAACTGGTTTATCAAAAAAATCGCCAATACTAGCAAATTCCTTAATGTCCTCCATCTTGTCTTCAATCTCATAACTAGGTATCCCATATAAATAACTGTTGTACATGACATTTTGTCGACCTGTTAATTCCGGATGGAATCCTGCACCTAACTCTAGCAATGCCGCAATTCTACCATTGACCTCGAACTGACCTTGCGTTGGTTGTTTTGTCTGAGCAAGTATACTAAGAAGTGTACTTTTTCCAGAACCATTAAATCCAACGATACCGTACGTTTCACCTTTTTTCACTTCAAATGACAAGTTTTTAAGAGCCCAAAAGTCTTGGTGACCCTTTTTTATACCCAATGATAAAAACTCTTTAATTTTGGAACTATTTTTAGGATACATTTTAAATCTTTTTGATATATTCTCACAAATAATAGCAGTATCTTCATGAAGTACATTTCCTTGAATAAACTTATCACTAAGGTTTACTGAGACTGTTAATATCGTAGATCCATATGCTTCAAACCACGATTTATTCTCATGCACTAAATCCCAATGTAAAATAACATCTTTAGCTTTTGTCTCTAGAATAAAACTACATTTGAGTAATACACTATCACCTGGAGCCAAATTGTAAGGTAACTTTGTTCTCAGACCTTCTCTGAGAACTCCTTGATCATCGTTATAATGATACCCTACTAGAATTGGATTCTCTCTATCATAAGCATACCAAACTTCACTACCTATATTTGTTATGAACAAACCCACAGAATTCATTTGTCCTTGAGTAGCTAACAAAGCAACCTGATCATCCATCAACTTTATTTGCGCATCATACTGATTCATTAGTATTCAACCTACTTTTATTCATACTTTCAAATGCACTTAAAACACGCGCTTCTAAGTCCAAATCATCTGGATTCTCATTTAACGCCATTAATAATAAATGATATTTTTTTCCGTTATCATTTTCAAGTTTAGCCAGATCATTTAATAACGCACATAATATATTGGAACGCAAGCTAGGGTTATTATTTTTCATTTCTAATATCTCGGAGCTAAGACTAAGTGTACTTTGTCTTAACTCTTCAATTTCATTATGATATTCTTCTTTATTAATAGAAGCATCAATCAAGACCTTCATTTCACAAACAATTTCATCAACAATATCAATGGTCATTTGTTTATAATTCTCTTCTAATGTATTATCAGAAGTGATCTTATGATCAATAATATATAAGTGATCAATAACTCTCTGATTGAAATGAATCTGTCTCATTAATATTGGAGACAGTAGTTTCCTTAAAGCCCTTTTGCTAAATATGATTAGCTTTCCAAGTATTCTTCTATGAGAGAAATATTCGACATCCATTATATTGTGAGAATCAATCAATGGTTTCAAGTCTATACTTTGATTGTTATCTTTTGAAATTTCCGCTCTTTCTTTAAGCCCATTATTTATTCTATGGAGAATCCTTTCAGTTAGGCGTTCCTTCATTTGTTTCTCATTAAAATTTAAGTTTTCCATATTTCGCCCCCCTACCTAAATCAAATCAGATATATCATCAATCATTACTTTATAAACAATCCACCCTACTATATAGGTACCTATAGAAATACACATCATTATCAATATATTTTCCAACCGTCCCTCGAGAATCAGAACTTGATATCCTTTCATAAAGTAATAGATAGGATTAAGATACATTAAGTTCTTTAATCCTACAGGAAGAATATCAACGACATAAACAATTGGAGTTAACCAAAACCATAGCTGAATAACGATCGACGTAATTTGATTTAAATCTCTAAAATGAACATTAAATACTGAAAGAATCAATCCAATACCAGTACAAAATATTTGTTGAAGAACTATAATTAGTAAAACTAATGGATAGTTAATATGCACACTATATCCTAGTAGTAACAAAACAACTAATAACAAGGCATAATTTACAATTAGTTCAATAATAGACGAAATCAATAACGACAAGAAAAGTACAAATTTAGGAAAATAAATTTTCTTCACAATATTTGAGTTCTCAATAAATATATTTTGAAAACGAGTAATCGTAATATTAAATATAGTCCATGCTAATATACCTGAACTTAAATAGACGCTATAATCCAACTTACCCGTCATATTGGGAAGCTTTGCAGCCATCAGTTGAGAAAATACCGTAGTATAGATAACGATCGACGCCATTGGTAATAGAAGAGTCCAAAGCAATCCAAAAAATGATCCAGCATATTTATTCCTAAAGTCTCGCTTCACCATATCCCAAACCATATAAACAGTATGAAGTCTCATGTCAACCTCTTCCAATCTCTTTTTCTTATTTCATTTAATACATCTTCAAGTGTTTGAATAATGTCTATACAACATTCCCAACCAGTCTGTTCTACGAATTTCTTGTTAGATCCGAAATATGTTGGAATATCAACCGGTCTCATTTTATTCAAGTCTTGGTTAACTGTCACCGATTTATCGGACAAGGAAATCATCAAATTCAATAAATGTTGTATAGATATTTCTTTTCCTGAGCAGAGATTATAAACTTCACCCTTAACTCCCTTTTCTGCAGCTAAAAGATAACCCATTACCATATCCCTTACATCCGTAAAGTCTCTCTTTGACGTAAGATTACCAACGGATATGATTGGTTCTTGAAGTCCCGATTCAATATTCACAATTTGATGCGCGAAGTCAGGAACTACAAAGCCTTTTATTTGTCCAGTTCCAATATGATTGAACGGTCTTAAATGAATAATATCCATATCAAAACTTTCAGAAAATTGTTTAGCTAATATGGATATATTCATCTTAGATGCTCCATAAGGATTTAACGGGTGCAGTGGACTTCCCTCAAGTATCGGAAATGACATTCCTTCATAGTGACCATATTCCTCAGAAGATCCAATATTAATCACACGGATCGTTTTTGAGATTTCTTTAACTGCTTCAAATAAGAACAAGCTTTTAACTACGTTAGCATACATCGTTGAACTTGGATGATCCCATGATTCTTTTATGTTACTCTGCGCAGCTAAATGAAAGATAACTTCAGGTTTAGCACGCTTAATTAGCTCAATAATATTTTCCTTACTATCCAAATCTGAAACAATCATTTCATCAACATATTTAGATGGATCCGCACAATTATTAGATTCTCTAGTCGTTCCATAAACCTTATAATGGTTTTTCTTCAAGTGTTCACCCAGATGCCTTCCGGCGAAACCATTAATTCCTGTTATTAATACATTTCTCATTCATACCGCCTCTATTTACTTTTCAATTTTGCTAGATCACTATCAACCATCATCTTCACTAATTGCTCAAAACCAACCTCAAGTTCCCAGCCTAATTCTTCTTTCGCCTTCGAACAGTCACCAAGTAGCAATTCCACTTCAGCCGGTCTAACAAACTTCTGGTCAACAACTACATAGTCTCTCCAGTTCAAACCAACATGACTGAATGCTATTTCCACTAATTCTTCAATAGTGTGAGTCTCTCCAGTAGATATAACGAAATCATCAGCCTTATCTTGTTGTAGCATTAACCACATCGCCTTGACATAATCGCCTGCAAAGCCCCAATCTCTCTTGGCATCTAAGTTGCCGAGACGTAGTTCATTCTGCAATCCCAGTTTGATTCTGGCAACCGCATCAGTGACTTTGCGTGTTACGAATTCAATGCCACGACGTGGTGATTCATGATTGAATAAAATGCCTGAACATGCATACATATCATAGCTTTCTCTATAGTTCACTGTAATCCAGTGACCGTATACTTTAGCGACACCATAAGGACTACGAGGATAGAATGGCGTAGTTTCCTTTTGCGGTGTTTCCACTACTTTCCCGAACATTTCACTGCTAGAAGCTTGATAAAATCTTGCATCGGGTTTCGTTAAACGTACTGCCTCCAGCATATTAGTGACACCAATACCCGTTGCTTGTCCTGTTGCAACTGGTTGAATCCAAGAAGTTGCAACGAAAGATTGAGCTGCCAAATTATAGACTTCATCAGGATTAGAGATACGCACTGCATTTATTAGAGAACCCATATCAAGCAAATCACCATCAATAAATTCTATATCATTCATCAAGTGTTCGATATTTTCAAGGATTGGCACACTCGTTCTTCGACGTAAGCCGAATACCTTGTAGCCTTTAGATAACAAAAGTTCCGCCAGATATGATCCATCTTGTCCTGTGATTCCTGTGATTAGTGCACGTTTAGTCATTTGTATAGTTCTCCTTTATTCTTATAAATAGTATGATTTTTACTTATAAATACTTTTCAAGTTTCTGCATACGTAATTCTTTCAGAAGTAGTTTTACTTCCTGCGCTTTATCCTTTGTACAGATCAAAGTTACATCCTCAGTATCAACAATAATTAAATCCTCAATTCCTAAGGTGGCAATCAACTTACCATTACTCTCAATAATACAACGTTTCGTATCAAGGTTTAATATATTACCTTTAATTACATTGCCATTCTCATCGAGCTCATTAATCCGTTCTAAGGCTGTCCAACTACCAACATCATCCCACCCGAACACACAAGGAATAACATATATATTAGAGACCTTCTCCATAATACCGTAGTCGATAGATTGGTCTGGCATTTTAATAAACTCTGACCGAATGATCGCATCACGGTCTTTAGATTCAAATACTGTCTTCATAGTCTCCAAGATATCATGCATCTCCGGCATTAGATCCTTTATATAGCTTCTTATTGTCTCAACTTTCCAAACAAAAATTCCACTGTTCCAGAAGAAATTTCCTGATTCCAGATAAGATTGAGCTGTTTCAAGATTGGGCTTCTCAACGAATTTACTTACTTTGTGAACAGATAATTGATTAATTAGTTCAAATTGGTCACTACTTTCAATATATCCATATCCGGTCTCTGGATAAGTTGGTTGGATACCTAGCGTCACTAAGTTGCTATTATCCTGCGCCACTTCTACAGCGGTTTCCAAAATTTGTATAAATCCTTCTTCATTCTCAATAATATGATCAGAAGGAATTACAATCATTGTGCTGTCCGGAAAGCGTTCCTCAATAATAATCGACGCCAACCCAATACATGGTGCCGTGTTTCTTCCAACTGGCTCAATAATAATATTTGCTAACGGCAAATGTGGTATTTGCGCTTTAATTAATTCAGCATACAATTCATTGGTCACAATAAATATCTGGCTAATATCAACCAACTTCTCTAGTCGTGCTATAGATTGTTGAATCATCGATTTGTTACCCGAGATATTCAAAAACTGTTTAGGGAGATTAGTTCGGCTTTTAGGCCAGAATCTTTCGCCTTTACCCCCTGCCATGATTACACAAGTAATTGTCATTTCATCCTCCAAATTTCCACAAATTAATATACTGTAGCCTTTTCTCGATCATTTCACCTATAACTTGTGGAGAGTAATTTCTTTTAATGTCTTGCTCACCTTTTAACGAAATCTCTTTATAAAAGTTTCTATCCTCACAAAGTTTTCGCATATATCTACTTGCATGCTCAACATCTGGATCCGCCCAGTGTTGGTATGCTTTATATGGACCGTGATTATGATTAAGCTTAATTAAATTGTAATCTACTAAACATGAATTGCTGTGATCCATAAAATCAGTGTTTGATGACCAATTGGTCCCAATGACCGGTTTACCTAGATACATAGCTTCTGCCAGTCCAAGACCAAAGCCTTCACTTCGATGAAGAGATATGTAACTGTCTGTTACGAAAATTAAAGCATTAGTATCATTTCTTGATAACGTTTTTTCAATTAGATATACATTCTTATAATTTCCTATTAGTGAATAAAGTTCATCTAATTCCTGTGAAGGACGTGTTGCACTATTCACTTTTATTACCAATCCAACAGATACATCATCTGGTTGGAAAGCTAATTGGAAGGACTTGATAGATGCTTGTGGATTCTTCCTTTGCTGATAACTTTTCAAGTCATACATAGAGAGGAACAAGAATGTCCTTTCTGGTAAATTGAAGTAAGCCCGATCTCGAATTTCATTAATGTTCACTTCAATACTATGTGGTATTTTCACAACAGGAACTGGACTTTTCATTGCAATAGAATCTACTACAAATGTTGAGGGTGCCCATATTTCATCCACTAGACTAAAGCTCTCTTGCCATTCATCAGGAAAGTCTGGTAACTCCCAATGCCAGTATCCAATGTTATATCTATTTTGAAAAATCGTATTCCCGTAATGTGCGTATACTTCAATCATTTGTTCTGCATTAATATGAAATATATTCACATTATAAATAGGTTCAGATATTTCCTTCTTTGCCCAAGTCAAATCGGACATTCTGGCACTATTTGTACCTGTGAAGTTAAGTATCCCAAACGAAAGGTCTACTGCATCCATACTTTTAGCAGCTATTCTGCAGGACTCGCCAATTCCCATCTCAGCCCTAGCATATCCTAGTAAATTAACACCTTCTATATAAAGAACCTCATTATTCGAAAAACCTTTTTTGTTATTATCAATAGGAAATGCTGACTTTAATAACCTTTTCTTAGTTCGTTGGATTAATGATGAAGGAAAGATCCTTTTTAATACAGGCTTCGTCAATATGCCAAATTTATAAAGAACCAGATATAACTTATTACTAATGTTAAACACCACCGATATCATATCAATTGCTTACAAGTCCAATCAAGTAGCCGTGATTCATTCCCTATGTTAAAATACTACATATCTACAAATAAAGGAGATTGAAAACTTTGTCTAAACAAGTATACGGTAAACAGGCTAAAAGGTCGAGTGATGTCATTAAATTACCAGTATTATCATGGGTATTAATGGCCGCTCTCATTCTATATTTAGCATGGACGCCATTTCAAGTGGCATTATTTAATGGACAGATGCTTAACTTTGAGAAACCTATCTTTTGGGCAGCAGCTCTGGCCTGTGTGATTCTATTGATCTGGATTGCTAAAGATCACAAGTCTATTAATCTAGAAGGTCAACGAGATTGGATGGCAATATGGGTATTGTTGCTACCTATCACGTTTGTACTTTCACTCTTCGGCGCTGCTTCGCATTATCTAGCAATGAATATGGTGATCATCCAATGTACATATGCCATCATGTTCATTATTGGACTGTTCTTACTACGAGACAAGTTAGCGAATAAAGTAATCCAAATTGCGATCATGACGGTAGCTTACATCATTGTCGGATTCGGTTTACTTAATTGGTTCGGACAAGGTACATTCGCTGGAAAGTTAGTAAACTGGTTCTCTAGTGGGGTCTTGAACGGAAAGTATACGGATGCTGTCATGAGCGATTCTAATGGATTACGTCTGACATCGGTGTTCCAGTATGCTAACACATATGCTGCATTTCTCATGGCTTTCTTGTTCGCTACCGTATTTCTTCTGATTCGTTCCAAGAAGTGGTATGGTCAGGCTATTCACGCTTTTATGTTAGTACCTATTATCCTATCTGTTCTATTAACATTATCACGTGGTGGATTGGTTATGCTTCCCGTAGTGTTTGTTCTACTACTGTTGTTTTTGAAGCCAGTGAAACAGATCCTATGGGTTGTGTATATCGGTATCGCAGGTATTGCCTCCCTATTGATCTCGAGTACGGTTACTGAATTAGGATTGCAATTGAATACAACCTACAATGGCAGTGAAGCCGCAAAAGGATGGGGAATATTACTTTTTGCATCGGCAGTTGTTGCCCTTCTCGGATGGGTTATTCAACGTTTCGTCGCTCCATTACTTGAGCGTGGACTTCAAGCTTGGTCGGAACGTAAAACTTCTAGTCTATGGATTCCAGTTGGCTCGGTCATCGTGGTAGGTGCTGTTGCCTTTCTATTGATCGGAACAAGTGCACGTAACATTCTCCCTGAGAATATGAGTACACGTCTAGAGAATATTAACTTTCAACAACATAGTGTACTAGAGCGGATAACATTTTATAAAGATGCAATGAAGGTTGTACAAGATTATCCTGTTCTAGGCGCAGGCGGTGGTGCTTGGGGTGCATTATATGAGAAATATCAGAACAACCCTTATATAAGCCGTCAAGCCCATAATTTCTTCCTTCAATACTTAGTCGAGGTCGGTATCGTTGGATTTGTGATATTCATGGCCTTCCTAATCTATATATTCTATAAATATATTCGTCATTATATCACCGAGAGCGAGGAAGAGAGAGAGTCTCATTTCTTGTATCTCATTCTAGTACTATCTATTCTATTGCATAGTCTGCTCGACTTTAATATGAGTTACGTGTTTATTGGTATTATCGTGTATCTAGGGCTTGGAGGAATGGCTTCTGTCATGGAGAATAAGTCCCTTCGTATTCAGAAACTACGCTTCAGGGGAAGCGGTGTAAGTGCTCTATACAGCCTAGTCCTGGGGATTTGTGCCATCGTTGTATTATTCACGTCATTCCGATATATCCAAGCTAGCAGTGCTAGTATTGAGGCTAGTGAATTATCACAGACAAGTTCTTCTTATGAAGAAATTAAAGCTCCACTCGATAAAGACCTTAGCTTACGGAAAAACCATCCAGACTCAGTGCTGTTATTATCTTCTCTTTATCAAGAAGTATATTCACAGAACCAGAGTGAAGAGTTCTATGATGCTGCTTACAATGTCATTACTGAAGGACTTAAAGATGAACCCTATAACAAATATATGATCAATCGCCTAATCACACTTCATCAATTAAAAGGTGAACAAGAGCAAGCATTCGACCTATTAGTAGCTAATTCTGAGAACTTCAATTGGGATATCGAGTGGTATGAACGAATTATCTCACAAGCACATGAATTAGGTTATGCAGCTCACGGTATGCAAGATTTAACTTTAAGAGATAAGTATTTCACAGCTGGTATAGAAGCTTTCAACAAGATTCAATCAGGACTGGTACATCTCGCCACTCTACCTGAAGGTCAATTGTCTGGGCGTGCTTTCGCTAATACTCCTTCCATGATTCTCAACACAGGTAAAATGCAGCTTCTACTTAATCAGCCAGCTGAGTCTATTGAGACATTTAAGCTCGGACTAATCGAAGATTTAACTGATCCAACGAACCGAGAAATTGCACGTTGGTATGTGGCTGCTCTAATGAAACAAGGATTGAATGACCAAGCAGTATTAGACCGCTTAATCCAGATTGATCCTACGGAGACAGAACAGATTGAAGCGATTGTACAGAGTATTTCTTAAACTTAACGTTTGCGACCTTGAATCTATTCGGTATTCAAATCCGATCTAATGTAAAGAAGACGACCCCAGCTGGGGTCGTCTTCTTTATCTAGGTATTTAATATTATGAATGCTCAATATCATGAATCATCTGTTTCATATACTTAAGAAGATCTTCTCTTAGCTCCTGATGCTGTAAGGCGTAGTGGATCGTTGTTTCAATAAACCCTAGTTTCTCTCCAACATCATGTCGTTGTCCTTCAAAATGGTATGCCAATATTCTCTCCAGCTCACCTAGACGGGAAATTGCATCAGTTAGTTGAATTTCACCATTCACACCCTCATGTTGTTCACCAAGTAGATCAAAAATCTGCGGGGTCAGAATATAGCGCCCCATAATCGCCAAGTTAGATGGTGCTACTTCCTGTTTTGGTTTCTCCACCAATCGATTCGCTTGATATATTCGTTCATCCAATTGTGAACCATCTACAATGCCATAACGGGATACTTCGTCCCATGGAACAGGCTGCACACCTACAATCGAAGATTGATATTGCTCATACACAGCGATCATTTGTTTAAGACAAGGCACTTCTGCTTCTACGATATCGTCGCCTAGCAGAACAGCAAAAGGTTCGTCACCAATGAACTTACGCGCACACCAGATCGCATGGCCTAACCCTTTGGGTTCCTTCTGCCGAATATAGTGAATATCCGCCATTTCGGAAGACTTTCGGACTTCGTTGAGGAGATCCCATTTCAACTTCTGTGTAAGATTGTGCTCCAATTCGAATGAATAGTCAAAATGATCCTCAATCGCACGTTTGCCTTTCCCAGTAACAATAATAATATCTTCAATTCCAGAGGCAACTGCCTCTTCCACTATATATTGGATGGTAGGTTTGTCCACAATCGGTAACATTTCCTTCGGCATCGCCTTGGTTGCAGGTAGAAAGCGAGTTCCTAATCCAGCTGCTGGAATGATGGCTTTACGGATTTTCATGTATTGATCTCCTAGTCTAGCAGAATCTTAAAGATAGATTAACGATAAATACTACCATGATTGTAACAGAGAATCGAATACGAATCTATTGAACGGAATCTTCCAGCTCTATCTCGAATCTCTCGATGAGAAGGGATGGTTTGACTTGTAATGCTTTGGCTAGCGAGATAATCGTTAGTAACGAAGGTGCCTTTCCCCCGTTCTCTAATTCACTAATATAAGATCGATCAACACGAGAATATAAACTTAGTTCGTCTTGCGTTAATTTGTTTTCTTTACGAATTTTCCGAAGAGCTCTTCCAAAAGCGAGGAGTTCTAATAATCTCTCATTTTTATCTGACAAGTTAATATCCCCTTATTTGTTAGTTAGAGACATCATATGTTGTAAGGGTATTGATTTTCTGTAGGCTATTGCCAACAAAATTACAAAGTGATAGTATATTGATACTGAAAGAAATAATAAATACTATAATCAGCTCTGTAAGTAGTGGGTTACACTTCCGTTTATAATTTACAATAAGAAGGTGATTCTAATGCAATATATTCCCAACCACTTTGAATTCAAGGCAACTCTTTCTTTTAAAATCAGAAGTTACTGTGAACTTTCTAATTCCTATATGGATACGAGCTTACTATTATTGAAAGGCGGAATGAATCAACCATGTCTGATCTCGGGGTATTTGTCGGTGAAGGCGATGCTCAAGGCCGTTTATTTATGTCAGGGTAGTCAGGAAACATGGAAGAATAATATTACCTTCGATGAGCTACTTTCCTTTGTATCAGATCATCATATCATTGATTTGGATACAGAATTATTCTTGAATAAAATCCATTATATAACGAGTCAGTCCTATATATTGACCACGCTGAAGATGGAGAACCAGCATGTTATTAACATCATAACTAGAATAGAAGACATATTATGTTACTTATCTGAGAAAATAGGCTGCCATGATACAAGCTATATCGTTCTCTAAAACATACAGAACCTACATGTTGTAGGCACTAACTGAGTCATCAGTTTTATTATGCTATCGTCAGTACTACCAGTACTGCCAGCAGTAGCTGCATCACCAACAGTACCCATACCTCCAGCATTAGCTGCATTTAGTACAACTAATTCCCCCCATATTCCTCTTGCGATACTTTTAGTTGCAATACATACATCTAAAATCAAGGACTCCTCCATTTTCCATCATATTCACCGTATTAGCTGTACTTTGTACAACTACTTTTTTCTATTCTGTATTTCTTCTATAAGTAACTGTAGTTTCTGCAACTAATTGATGCTCCTACTTCCTATTACTCCTATCACCGACCGATGACACCAAATTGACCTAGTTAGATAAGTGATTACTCATGAAGATATAGTTGCTGCCCTTAAGACTTCTCCTGAGTAGTTCTATCTTTATAATCAGCAAAAAGGTTGATTCACCCCATTCAGAAGATGAATCAACCTATATTAAAATCTAAACAACACCTATGTTCCTGACTATTTCACCAATTGACCTCTGGTTACACCTAGTTGATTGGTTGCTTTCAGTGTACGCCATACTTGGGTACCGCTGATCTCACCACGTAAGGCACGCTTGTAAAGGTCAATAACCTCGCCTACTTGTTCAGGAGTTTCTTCCAAGAACTCTACGCGATAACTCGATACGCCAAATTCCATGAAGTTAGCCAAATACTCTGCACCCGATTGTTCAATGGCATTGTATACGGTATTGCGACATCCTTCATCTACACGTACAGGATGAGACATCCCGATGCGATCTTGGAGGGATATATGATGCTCCTCACAAGGACGACCACAATTCGTAAAGTCTGTACCTTCACTTAAGAAGGTGCAATAGACACAATGCTCAGTATGGAACATTGGTAGATGCTGATGGATAACAATCTCCATCTTCGATGTATTGGAACGTCCAAGCATGTCCACCATTTGTTGAATGTTCAGGTCATAGGATGGTGTGATCATATCACAACCAGCTTCGATGAAGAGATCCGCTGCCTTGTGGTTAGCGATATTTAATGAAAAGTCTCCGATGATCTGTGGATGTTGTTCTTCTGGATGTTCTTGACGGTGACGCAGATAGAAGTATAGCGCCCCAGTGTTACGTACTAATACCGCATCCGGCTGTAAACGCAGGATGTTGTTATGGTAGCCGTTCTCCCCAGGCATATGAATACGCGGCGTTGCCAGCGCAATCTTCGCTCCAGCTGCACGCACAGCTTCCACCGCTGCCGGGAACTGCTTAATGAACTCGAAGTCAGCGTAGATCATTCCTACGCCTGCTTCGAGAGCAGCCTGCACCTGCGGCAGGCTGCGGCACAGCGCGGTGAGCTCCGCTTCACCACGCGCCACCGGCTGCGATGCGCTTTGCGCCGCGTCGCCGTACACCTCGACCGCCCGTTTCACGTATACGGGCGGCTTCGGACGCTCGCCAGCGAGCAACTCCACCGCATGGCGGCGGATGCTGTTCAGCTCGCGCATAGGCACGATGACGTCGCCTTGCAGCTCGACGTCCAACTGCTCAAGCTGGAATACCGTCCCGCCTAGACGGCCGAATTGTTCTTCCAGCAGAGCATAGTCCATTGGACGCTTCTGCGCCGCTTCCAATTCCATCTCAGAGTCCACGCGAACCGTCGTGCCCTTCTGCACATCTGTCCACCATGTCGTCAGCAATCCGCCAACATGACCTACAACCTTGACATGAACGGGGAATACCCGATAAGGCTTCTCCGTCTCAAACGTCTGACGCAGACGTTTGTCTAGTGCAGGATCATTTGTTTTCCAGATCCGATCCCCTACATGCAATCTTTGCAAATTAACATCGTTCCGTCCAGGTACGATATCGATGATCCAGCCTTCTCCAGCTTCACCTTCGATCTTCACACCTTTACGACGGATATCGTAGACGCGTCCGCCTTCTTC
This sequence comes from Paenibacillus crassostreae, assembly GCF_001857945.1. Classification (NCBI taxonomy): domain Bacteria; kingdom Bacillati; phylum Bacillota; class Bacilli; order Caryophanales; family Paenibacillaceae; genus Paenibacillus; species Paenibacillus crassostreae. The sequence goes on along the minus strand of NZ_CP017770.1, from coordinate 3,166,957 downwards.
CTTCTTCGTCGGGTCTCCAGCGTCGAATACAATACCATCGCCCCGCTTCAATGGTGCATCGATACGGCAGACAACACCATCACGCAAAATCTGTTCCACGCGCCCTAGATATACACCACGACTCTTAGGATAACTACCTTCAACAAGCTTTTTATTGTTCGTCCCGTCCAAGAACCCATGGGTGAGACCACGCGAGAAGCTTTGCTCAAGCTCACGCATTTCTTCCTTACTCGGTGGTGTAGAATCGCCTTCGAAATATCGATCAATCGCTTTGCGATACTTACTAACCACATTCGCTACATATTCAGGCGTCTTCAGACGTCCTTCAATTTTAAAAGACGTTACACCCGCTTCGATCAATTCCGGCATAATATCTATCGCGGCTAGATCCTTCGGGGATAACAAATATGCGATGTCCCCCATCGGCTTCTGCACACCATCAACCATTAGGTCATACGGTAGACGACAAGCCTGTGCACATTCCCCACGATTCGCTGAACGTCCACCCCACATTTCTGAAGTTAGACACTGTCCCGAATAAGATACACAAAGTGCTCCATGCACAAATACTTCCATCGGTAGCTTCGCTTGCTCACCAATCTTCTTAATCTGCTTCAGATTGTTCTCCCGTCCTAATACAACACGTTCCAACGCCCAAGGCTTCGTAAATTCAACCGCTTCTGGCGAAGTAATCGTCATCTGTGTGGATCCGTGAATTGGGAAATCCGGCGAGATTTCACGAATCATTTTCACTAGACCTAGATCTTGAACGATCACCGCATCTACACCTGCATCTACACAAGCATCAATAAGCTCCTTCGCATCCTCCATTTCATTCTCGAATACGAGGATATTAAATGTTAGGAACCCTTTAACTCCATAGCTATGCAGAAAAGCCATAATCTCCGGCAACTCTGCCATCCGGAAATTATTCGCACGAGCCCGTGCATTAAACTTCTCTACTCCAAAAAAGATCGCGTCAGCTCCATTCGCCACCGCCGCTCTCATACAATCCCAATCCCCTGCAGGCGCCAGTAACTCAACGTCTCCTCTGCGTATTCCTTGCTTCATCATGTATATTATATCCTCCCAAACCAGCTAAGTGCCGGTGAACTTCTTAATTATCGCGTGCTACGCACATGAATTTCTAACGAGATAACCTACGAAATAACCTTCAACCTCAACACATTAACACCTAATAACTCTTTAACTTATTTATTGTAGCAAAAATCACATCAACCTTCTACCTTTCCCATTCATTTCAAAATGGAACCTGCCAATTCCATTGGCAGAGGCAGAGATCAGTCATTTCACTTGGTCGGCACATTTAGTTGTATAAACTACATTTAAAATCTTCCATTCTACTCAAGCTCTACATTTAGTTGTATAGAGTACATCTAATTTTACATTTCCACGAATTTTCGCTATTTTCACTATATTAACTGTACTTTTTACAACTACTTTCCCCCAACTGTCCATTCTCCCATAATTAACTGTAGTTTTTACACCTAATTGTTACTCAGACCCTTCTGACCTCTCAGACACCTTAAACCCCATGATCCCTTCAGAGCCCTCTCCATTTACCTTTCTCATCACCTACCTCAACCTCTCCTAATCTACACTTCGTATTTCCTTCTACTCTCTACTCTCTACTCTTCACTTCTTCTCCTGTCATTAACTCGACCAACCTACATCTTCCTCATCATCGCTACTCACCACCAGCCGCCATACTCAACTAACCTTGCCTATAACAAAACAAAAGCCCGCTCGTTATGAGCGGACCTCTTCACCTGTTATGCTTTTAAAGAAATCTTTAGCTTCTTGCATTCGTTTATCGTAAGCTTCCTGTCCGATAGAGTCACGTAATTCCTGACGAACTCTCTTCATGTCAGCTCTTATTTGTTCCCGATCTTCTGGAGGTGGAGGGATAATCATCACGCCACTCTCGTAAAAAAGAGGGTTTCTGGATATAGCTTTTCTCCTATATCCGTGGCGAGCTACTGACTCGCCTTTTCGCGTAGTTTTCGGCATACCCATCAACTCCTTATTTATAGGTGCATACATTCCAACTCTCCTCATAGTCCTTTATCCCTCTACTTCGTCAATACAAAAGACTTCAGTGTATTCTCTAATGCACTCTTATGGAGCTCCGTCGCATTGGCATCATTCAGCGTAGTTGTAATGGTGTAAGTTAAACCCTCATGATTGAATACATATAGGTTCACATGGAACGGGATATCATTCATCACTTGATGAACCTTGAACAATTTCGCAGATACGCCAGCGAACGTCGTATCTTCAATGGTTCGACTGATGACAGCATCCTTATTCTTAGCCACATCATTATAGATGTTAGTCCATTCTTTGACTACTTCCTCAACAGATGTATCCAACTCTGTCTCAATCGTGAACCGTCCACCTGTGAATTGATATTCTACGAAAGATGTCTCGAACTGATCTGCACTAGGAACCCAGAACTGCGGAATATTTACTTTGTACTGGTAAGTTTTTGAACCCTTCTTGATCACTTTTGTTTTATCAATCAGGAGAGTATCTTCCTCCATTCTCCCAAATGTCTCCGACACCACTTCATACTCTATGGCAATAGAGTTCATGATCTCTTTGAACTTATTCAATCCATCCGTCTGGTTATGTGGAACACTATAATCGAAATAATAGCGAAACCCATCCTGCTCTAGCATCACTTTATATTCCTTATTCCAACCGTCGCCATAATTAGTATGCACTTCAAGAACAAGCGCTTCATTTCCCGCTACATTGATATGAGATGTTCCTGCAATCTTATACGATGCTGGGACAAACGTTTCACTCAACCAACTCTTTATTTGCTCGCTCCATAACTCCAGGCTTGATGCTTTCGGCGCCGTAGACACTTGAATGGAAAGATAACTACCTTCTTCATCCGCATAATACATATTCTCAACATCCATATACCACTCAGCAGGGACATCTAGAGAAATACCATAATCTTCGTTATAGCTGTTCCGCAATCCATTAACGACACTCGATAAATCTCTCATTGAACGATCTTGCGTGTTATATGTTGTTCTGAAGGAATCTAAGAAGGCCGTGTATTTACTCACATCTCGATAATTAACCGCTTGAAAATCCGCAAAATATAATGAATATAATTGCTCGTCATTGATATCATAATAGGCACGAGTCTCCCAGATCATTCCGTCATAATCCTTCGTCACAATACGAGCGTACGGTACCAGTTCCTGAGAGAACGATTCGCGGTCTAATACGACTTCACCCGCAGCCTTAGCGTCTGCGACCAATTGTCGCAAAATATCCTCAGCCTCAAGCTCTATTTCTTGCTGATTGGCATGAACTTCTAAATAGTAGCTATCTTCCGCATCATTAAAAGTGGCGATACTCTCATAACTCCCACTCGAGCCTACGATCAGTCCAGATGGGTAGTTCATTGACCAGTCATAGAAACTGTTACCAATCTTTGTTTTTCCAAGATCGCTATCAAGGTTCAGTTCCACAACTTCAATTGAATTTTCCTCCGAAATGAGACTAACCGTTATTTCTCCTGTTGGACTATTCTTCAAAGATGCACCCAATCCTTGAGCTACAATACTGAGAGGTACCATTAATGTATCTGACTTCATCGTAGGTACAGCATCAAGGTTCACCTTTTTCCCATTAATCCATGCGACCTGACTATCGATCGTCAACCTCACGGTATGCTTTCCATAGCTTATCTTGATCTCATCAGAATTCTCAAGAGTAACTGTGCTTCCAAAAGCCTTCTTGAACACGCCGAGTGGAACCATCGTTGTTGTATGATCTATGTAAGGTTTTGCAATCTCCACTTGTTGCCCATTAATAATGGCAATTGTACTACCTACTTTCATTTTTAATTCTAATGTATCGCCTGAATCTGCCAAGACCAAGGGTGATCCAGTAAGTAGTAGAATTAGACACAAAGCACCGCATATCCACTGTCGGAGTAATTGTTGCTTCTTTTGCCAAAGAGCATTATTCAGCTGTAGCATTATATCTCCACCTCGCTCTCACTGTTCAGAAATAATCCTTGGCGACTAAGCACCAATCGACGGATCACAATATCCCCATCACTCTGCATCAATAGCTTAACAGTCTGACTGGGGGCGTAGGTTTTGAATAGCTCATTGATATCCACGTTATTCGTTACCTTGATTCCGTTAATACTATAAAGTAAATCATCTTCCTGGATACCCGCTGCTTCAGCTTCAGGCGTTAGCACTTTCGTCACCGTCAATGGTTCATCTGTTGGAAGTCCTACAATCGCTGACCAACTCTCTTCCAAAGAAAGTCCAAGGCTTGGACGCTTCACTTCACCATAGGTCATCAACTGGTTAATCACATATTGAACGGTGTCAGAGGGTATGGAGAATCCCATATTTTCAACCCCTACAGCGGCAAATTTCATCGTATTAATTCCTAATACCTCGCCTTTCATATTAACGAGTGGACCCCCACTATTCCCTGGGTTGATCGCTGTATCACTTTGGATCAAACGATAGGCCGCATTCACACCACGATTCATCCCACTCACAACACCCACTGTAGCTGAATTTCGTAATGAGAAAGATACTGGCGTACCAATCGCAATCACTTTCTCACCTACTTCTGTATCTAGCAGTGATTTCGTAAATTTAGCTGGCGTTAGACCATTGGCTGCAATCTTCACAACGGCCAGATCACTAGTCTCGTCTATGAATACTTTCTGTATTGGATAACTCTTACCATTCGAAGTAACCACCATCGTATTCGTAACTCCACTAACGACATGTGCATTGGTCACAATCCAGCCATTAGCTCGAACAATGACACCTGTACCATGTACTAGATTATAACGATCAGAGTTACTGTTACCCTGCCCCAGTGCACCTTTACCGATAATTCCCACTACCGATGGCGAGATATCTTTTACAATCTGCGGTATCGGATCCGCACTTACTTTGGACGTATTTGTTGCTGTGGAACTCACTTTGGTGCTTGTCGTTGTGCCCTGCTGTTTCGCCTGCACCGTACCCATACCACTCACTATCATAAGGCTACATAGCAGTATAATCGCACTGCCCTTCCCCACCTTATCCATTATGTAATCACCTAATCCTCTCTATAATCTCTCTCTATTGATCTATCGATCTTTCTTCAAGAAGTTCACTATCTAAGTTGCTATATTATTATATTCTTGTATGTGAGAAGTAGCCCCAATGTACCATACTATTTTAGCTTGAACAATCGCTATAAGACCTATATTTTGGATATTTTTAAATCAAAAGGACAAGCACAGGTCTCATCTGCGCTTGTCCTTTTGATTTTCAACTTCCATTAGTATAAATACGGTTTCCATAATCGTATAAAGATCATGATGTCCATAATTCGGATAGCGCCGTTCTTCATCCATTCCAATCGGTCTATGGTGCATATGGTCAGGTTCGCTTACAGTTTGATGCTGCTTTTCATTATGAGGCTCGTTATGCCACTTCCACATCTTCCCACACTGATATTCCCAATCATACTGATATTTCCTTTTCTTCCCTGTTCCCATTTCAATCAATTCAAATGCTGTCATGAAAGTTCCGTCCACGAACTTTATGGTTTTACGTACAAACGGTCCCTTGCTAGGGTCATAGCCAAAAAAGCCATCCTCTATCGAATCAATAAGGTCAGGAAAAGATAATTTTAGAAATTCAAAATTCGTACCATATAGTTCCTCATCCTTACGCCTCATTGATATCCCTCAACTCATCAAGGAGTGCAATCCAAATTGATGAATCACGATCCTCTGGAACCGTCCTTTCCCCCTTAGTTCCAAGTGTCATTTCATATGTACCGCCGTATTTCCTCATAAATCGTGTGATTTCGTCTATCACCGCATCCCGATGCTCCTGAGGGTTGACTCCCGTAACATCCTGTGATTGATTGTGAGTATTATACATCGCAGCAACCTCTCGGATAGATATCACTTCCCCAGTTCTAGTTGTGTAAGAAAGAGAATCGGGGATTCGATTATGACGATTGCCACCCATTCGCTTATATCCAAGAAACCTTCCTTCATCTATCCATTTATTGATGGCTTGCACCGAAACACCAAATATACGGGCCAGTTCTCCTGTAGTATAGGATTTCAGTGGCTCAGCACGGTTTATATCTTCAGCCATCATAAAGATTAATTCACTAAGGACCATCTTCTTGTCTATATTCTTACTAGGGTTAGTTACCATAATATAATCATGTAGCACATTACTGAATGCGTGATAGAATTCTAAATCGAGTTGCTTAATTGTACAATCTAATATCTTTTCACTTTTTTCAATAACTAATTGTCGCTCTTGTTTCGTAGACATGAACATCACCTCTATCCCCCACTCTAACAAACTTAAACCTAAACTTCAACTAAAGTTAAACTTGATCTTCAATATACTATGCACGAGTATTTCCTATTACCACATATGTATTCTTTTATTCAGCATACAAAAAAACACCCTATCCCTGCAACTGAACTATGACGCCGTTAAGGGTCACAACTCAATCCACAATAAGGTGTCTTTCTCTAATCTCATTCTTGTCTAATCTTTCGTTACACTTTCCATGTCTCTCGATACCCTAACTAAACCTCGCGTTCTTAACTAAGCCAACCTAATACCATAGCGTAATCTGAGTATAGGAATACCAATAAACTGACTACACTAAATCCAATAGCAAATAGATTCTTATTAGGTTGAGTTACTAAACGAACAACGCCAATGAAGATGAGTACTGTGAACAAAATCATAAATATATCGAACACATGGAATTTGGATACAGTCTCAGCAGCCTCTGCCAACAGCATACATTTGTACCTCCTCTATGTAACTTCACACAATTGACTTATCTATACATATGTTATCCTGCTAACTAATCTTATGCAAGCCCTCTCAGTAAAAAAAATGGAATTTTCGTATTTTTCTATGACTTATTTCATTGATTGACCCATAATACTGTGCTTAATCACGTAATATGATCCTCAGTACCTTGATTGGTAATCATTCCATCTCACAAAAAAAGTGGCGCACAAACTATGATTGTCTGTACGCCATGCCTTAATATTGTTCATCTTATTAGTTTAAGTACTATCTCTAAATAGGAATACTTAACGATTCACTACGTGCTGTATCACGTTCTAATACTGGCTTCAAATATCTACCTGTATACGATTGTTCTACTTTAATAATCTGCTCTGGTGTACCTGTAGCTATAATTGTTCCACCACCACTCCCACCTTCTGGACCAAGATCAATGATGTAGTCCGCGGTCTTGATGACATCCAGATTATGTTCAATAACTAGCACCGATTCCCCTGAATCTACTAGCCGATGGAGTACGGTTAATAAACGAGATATATCGTCAACATGTAATCCAGTAGTAGGTTCATCTAGAATATACATCGTCTTACCTGTACTACGACGGTACAGCTCAGAAGCTAACTTCACACGTTGTGCTTCACCGCCAGAGAGTGTCGTTGCAGGTTGTCCCATAAGCACATAGCCTAGACCTACATCAAGTAGCGTCTGTAGTTTACGATGAATACGCGGAACATTTACAAAGAACTCAGTTGCATCTTCAATCGTCATCGCTAACACTTCTGCAATACTTTTACCCTTATACTTCACTTCTAAGGTTTCACGATTATAGCGATTTCCCTTACATACCTCACAAGGGACATAGACGTCGGGTAGGAAATGCATTTCAATCTTAAGAATCCCATCCCCACGACAAGCCTCACACCGACCGCCCTTCACGTTAAAGCTGAATCGGCCTTTCTTGTAACCACGGATTTTTGCTTCATTCGTCTGAGAATAAATATCGCGAATATCATCGAAGACCCCGGTATAGGTAGCTGGGTTAGATCGCGGTGTGCGACCAATCGGAGATTGATCGATATCAATCACTTTATCCAAATGCTCTAATCCAAGGATTTCTTTATGTTGACCAGGGCGAACCTTCACAGCTCTGTTCAAATCGCGGGCTAGCCTCTTATATAGTATTTCGTTTATCAGTGTAGACTTCCCAGAACCTGACACTCCAGTTACTGCCGTAAACACGCCTAAAGGAATCTTCACATTAAGGTTCTTCAGGTTGTTCTCTTTGGCACCTTTAATCTCGATCCAACGATCCTCTGGCTTACGTCGCTTCGTATTCACTGGAATGAATTTTCGTCCACTGAGGTACTGTCCTGTTAAGGAGTCGGGATGCTCCATGATTTCTTGTGGGGTTCCTTCAGCTATCACTTGTCCACCATGGATCCCAGCACCTGGGCCAATATCAATGAGATAGTCCGCCGCCATCATCGTATCTTCATCATGTTCCACAACGATAAGCGTATTACCCATATCTCGCATATGCACCAGTGTCTCAATCAGACGTTCATTGTCACGTTGATGTAGACCTATGCTTGGTTCATCAAGAATATAAAGAACACCCATTAAGCTTGAACCGATCTGCGTCGCAAGACGAATACGTTGTGCTTCACCACCTGATAACGTTCCAGCAGCACGGCTTAAAGATAAGTATTCTAGACCCACATTGGCCAGGAAACCCAGTCTGCTATTAATCTCTTTCAAGATCATATTCGCAATCGTGGTCTCCTTCTCACTCAGTTTAAGATTATCGAACAACTTCATAGCCTCACCGATGGAGAGACTCGTTACATACGCGATATTATGAGTATCGACCGTCACCGCCAAGATTTCTTTCTTCAAACGTTTACCTTTACAGCCCTCGCAAGGCTTAGCGCTCATGAAACCTTCTATAAAATCACGAATACCATCGGAGGCTGTCTCGCGATAGCGACGTTCTAGATTCGGAATGATACCTTCAAACACGACCATAGCTTCTTTACGTTGCCCGAAGTCATTCTCATATTTGAAGCGAATCTTCTGATCTCCTGTCCCATGCAATAACTTATCCATTTGTTCTGTCGTTAGTTCACTTACTGGAACATTCTGTGGAATGTTGAAATGTTCGCACACCGATTTCAGAAATTGCGGATAATAATTCGATGTACTCCCCGTCCAAGCTAAGAATGCGCCATCTTCTATAGATTTACTCATATCAGGAATGAGTAAATCCTGATCCACGATCATCTTCGCACCTAATCCATCACAATCAGGACAAGCTCCGAATGGACTGTTGAAAGAGAACATCCGTGGAGACAGCTCATCCATACTAAAGCCACAAATTGAACAGGCAAAGTTCGAACTGAACCGTAGTTCTTCCTCACCCATAACATCTACTAATAGCTGTCCATCGGATATTTTCAATGCTATCTCTATTGAATCGGCTAAGCGAGATTCCACATCCGGCTTGACGACAATTCGATCCACTACGACTTCAATCGTATGCTTCTTATTCTTCTCAAGCTCGATTTCTTCAGATAGTTCACGAAGTTCACCGTCTACTCTAACGCGTACAAATCCTTGCTTGCCAATATCCGTAAATACACTCTTGTGTTCGCCTTTGCGTCCAGTGATCACAGGTGCAAGTAACTGCACCTTTGTCTTCTCTGGATACTGCATAATTCGATCCACCATCTGTTCCACAGTCTGTGACGTAATCTCGATTCCATGTGTTGGACAATGAGGATGCCCAACACGTGCATATAGCAAGCGCAGATAATCATAGATCTCTGTCACTGTTCCTACAGTTGAGCGCGGGTTACGACTCGTTGTCTTCTGATCAATCGATATCGCTGGTGATAGCCCCTCTATAGAATCCACATCAGGTTTCTCCATTTGACCCAGGAATTGACGCGCATATGCAGAAAGTGATTCGACATACCGACGTTGTCCTTCTGCATAAATCGTATCAAATGCTAAGGAAGACTTCCCTGAGCCACTCAGACCTGTGAGTACGACAAACCGGTCTCTCGGAATTGTGATATCTATATTCTTAAGATTATTCACTCTCGCACCTTTTATAACAATATTCTCTATTGCCATATACATCATCTCCTTAAATTCTCACTATGTAAGTAGCGATACGCAGTATCGCTTAGGTTTATGCTTCCGTTGTTAGCGATACAAAGTATCGCTAACGTCTATGCTTCCGTTGTTAGCGATACTTCGTATCGCTTTTACTTACTCCGATTTTAATTCTAATAAAGCATCTCGCAACTCTGCTGCTCGTTCGAACTGGAGGTTCTTCGCCGCTTCCTTCATCTCCGCTTCAAGTCTCTGCATCACATTCTGACGGTCTTTCTTCGTTAACTTCGTTACATCCCCTGTGAGATAATCCGATTTCGATTCAGCCACTTTCGTCGCTTCGATCACATCACGAACTTTCTTACGAATGGTCTGCGGTGTGATACCATGCTTCTCATTAAATGCGTTCTGAATCTCGCGTCGGCGTGCCGTTTCATCGATTGCCTTCTTCATTGAATCTGTGATCTTGTCTCCATACATGATGACATATCCTTCAGAGTTACGCGCCGCCCGGCCACTGGTCTGAATTAGAGAACGCTCAGACCGAAGGAATCCTTCCTTGTCCGCATCCAGAATAGCCACAAGCGACACTTCTGGTAGATCTAGTCCTTCTCGCAACAAGTTAATCCCAATTAACACATGGAATACTCCAAGTCGTAAATCTCGAAGTATGGCCAAGCGCTCTAAGGTCTTAATATCGGAATGTAGATACCTTACCTTAATGCCGATTTCCTTCAAATAATCTGTCAGATCCTCCGACATCTTCTTCGTCAGTGTCGTTACAAGTACTCTCTCGTCACGTGCAATACGGATATTTATCTCCTCAATTAGATTATCAATCTGTCCCTTGGTTGGGCGGACATCAATGATTGGATCCAGAAGTCCCGTAGGTCGAATAATTTGTTGTACCATGATCTCGCAGCGCTCAAGTTCCAATGGACCTGGCGTAGCCGATACATAGACAATCTGATTGACTTTCCCCTCGAATTCCTCGAACCGTAATGGACGGTTATCAAGTGCTGAAGGAAGTCGAAATCCATGATCTACCAGCATCGTCTTACGTGCTCTATCTCCATTATACATCCCACGAATCTGCGGCAATGTAACGTGAGACTCATCTATAACAACCAGCATATCTTCAGGAAAATAATCCATTAAGGTATATGGTGTAGCACCCGCTTCACGAAAGGTTAAAGGACCTGAATAGTTCTCTATCCCTGAACAAAAGCCGACTTCATTCATCATTTCGATATCATATCGCGTTCGTTGCTCTAATCGTTGCGCCTCTAATAGCTTGCCTTGATCCCTCAATACCTCTAGACGTTCTTCAAGTTCGCGCTCAATGTTGACTAGTGCAACCTTCATCGTCTCTTCCTTCGTAACAAAGTGTGATGCAGGAAAGATTGCAATATGATCCCTGACACCAACTAATTCTCCAGTCAATACGTCAATCTCCGTAATTTTCTCAATTTCATCACCGAATAGTTCAACACGAACCGCTCGTTCCCCATTCGAAGCTGGAAAAATTTCAATTACATCACCGCGTACCCGAAAAGTTCCACGTACAAAATTCAGATCATTACGCTGATATTGAATATCGACAAGACGACTTAGAATCTCATTGCGTGGTTTCTCCATCCCCACACGTAACGATAGTAACAAATCAGAGTACTCCCGTGGAGATCCGAGACCGTATATACAGGATACACTCGCAACAATGATGACATCACGCCGTTCGAACAATGAGCTCGTCGCGGAATGTCGAAGTTTATCAATTTCTTCATTAATACTTGAATCTTTCTCGATATACGTATCCGTCGAAGGTATATAGGCTTCAGGCTGGAAATAATCGTAATAACTAACGAAGTAATCAACCGAATTATTGGGAAAAAACTCCTTGAACTCTGCTGCCAACTGAGCAGCCAATGTTTTATTATGTGCAATGATTAAGGTAGGACGATTCACTTTAGAGATCATCTGTGCAATGGTGAATGTCTTCCCCGTACCTGTTGCACCAAGTAATGTCTGCTCTCTCTTTCCCTGTGAGATCCCTTCCACCAATTCCGTTATGGCTGTAGGCTGGTCACCTTGTGGGGTATATTCCGATACCAGTTCAAACGGTTTGTTGTCTATCACAATATCGCTCATTGCCCAATACCACCCTTTTCATCTAAAATAGTAAAGTATATGTCGAGATTTCCCGATAATTATATTAACAGGAAATATATTTTCGATAAGAATATTTGTTCCCATTTATTATACTCGGATCAGATTATCTATGCAAATTTTAACTATAAGATCGGGGAGACTCATAATTATGGAAATTGTAACAATATTAGGTATTCTCGCTGGACTAGCTGCACTTATTGGAGGCTTTCTATGGGAAGGGGGACAATTATCTGGGTTATTCCATATGACAGCGGCCCTGATCGTATTTGGCGGGACATTCGCTGCTGTTGCCATTAGTTTCCCAGCATCCAAGCTGAAAAGTATACCAGATGCAATTCGTTATGCTTTTGTTCGACCAGAGAGCAACATCGAGCAACTTATAGAGGATGTTGTTGATATGTCCACAACCTCAAGACGGAATGGTGTATTAGCCCTTGAACAGAAATCTCAAGATCATCCGGATATATTCCTACGTGAAGGTATACAAATGGTCGTAGACGGGACGGATCCGGATATTATTAAACAAATTCTTGAAATTGAGATGGATCGAACCGAATTGAAGCATACTGGGTACGCCAAAATATTCGAATCCGCTGGTGGCTATGCACCTACCATGGGAATTGTTGGTACAGTTATGGGACTGATTCATGTCCTTGGAAGCCTTTCTGAACCCACACAACTAGGACCTTCCATAGCTGTGGCTTTTATCGCAACACTGTATGGAGTCGCCAGTGCTAATCTTATCTTTTTACCCATCGCATCCAAAATTAAATCGCGGAGTGAAGATAAAATTCAGAATATGGAGCTTCTTCTTCAGGGAATTCTCTCCATTCAGAACGGAGACCACCCTCAAATTGTACGCAAAAAGATAAGTTCACTCGAACCAGAAGACTACTTCCGTTCCCCTGTATTTCCAAAGGGAGGGTATAATGAGACATTTAAGTAGACGCGCACAGCGGCGAAAGGGAATTGGATCTGCTGAACCTAGTTCTCGAGATCGTTGGCTAATCACATATGCAGATTTGATTACATTGCTACTTATCTTTTTTGTCATGATGTATGCCATGAGTACTCTTGATGCAAGTAAATATGAAGGAGTTACTGAATCCCTTCAACTCAGTTTCAAATCAGGTAACTCAATTCTCGAACAAGGTTCTGGATTAACAGGGACTGCTGATCAGGAAGACGTAACCAAGGAACCAACTCAGGAGCAAGAGGGCAATCCTCAGGGGGAGGATACTACTGAATCCCAGCCTTTAACTGAACGTGAGTTAGCCTTTCGAGCACAGGAACAAGAATTGCAAGGTTTAATGTCCGTCATTACACAATATGTCACTGATAATGAGCTACAGGATCAAATTTTTGTGGCAGATAAGCCTCAGGGTATCTCTATTACACTTAGTGACCAGTTCGTGTTCGATACAGGACGAGCGGATCTCAAACCTGCTTCAGCTCCCGTATTATCTAAACTCGCCAGTCTTTTTAGAGATATTGGTACGACGGTAAGCATCGAGGGTCACACCGACAACATGCCGATCAAATATGCCTCTAACTACAAAGATAACTGGGAGTTATCTGGTGAACGTGCTCTATCGATTCTGCGATATTTCCTTGAACATGAGAAGCTGACTGCTGATGGGTTCCAATATGCTGGCTATGCCGATACTCGCCCTGTTGGCGATAATACGTCAGGACAAGGCCGCCAAAGTAATCGTCGGGTTGAACTCATCGTTCTGCGTCAATTGCAGGAGGAATAAATAAATTTGATGGAATACTAGAGTGTGGACTTTAAACTATTCTGCATAAATCACATTATTTCACTATCATATTTCAAGCACAAGTACCCCCCTGCAATATCTTGTAGGGGGGTACTCTATTTCTATTCTTATGTTCTCATCCATTCTTACGCACTAACTTTAGTATCACTAGGTCGTAGGATCACTGATCCAATGGCCAACAGAATGATCGCCATGAGTCCTAGAATAGAAAGAGGTAGCCAAATATCAACCAACTGATCTCCTGAAGCTACGCGATCCACAGCCTCAATAGCCCACTTCTGCGGAATAAAATTAGCTACCTTTTGCAAATATTCCGGCATGATAGATAGGGGCCAAAAACATCCTCCTAACATGCACGTTGGCGTAATGATCATGGCATTTAACATACCTGCATTCGTTGGATTTCGGACCATCCCGGCTACCGTACTTGCAATTCCCATAGATACTAGCATGAAAAGCCCTAATATTAAAAAGTGTGTTAAGAACGGAATATCATAATCATACTTCAATACATACCGACTAAAGATAAGTACAATAATAATTTGAATGATTCCAACGAATAGACTTCCTAGTATGTGTCCAAGCGCAATCTCATATGATCTTACAGGGGCACTATATATGCGTGCGATCGTTCTATTTCTACGGTCATCAATAATGATTTTAACGATGCTCGACACTAATCCCATCATGAACATAATGGTGAAGCCAGTCACATTACTAAGACCCGGCTTGGCGTATAGATTATAGTCCGTTCTCTCAGATTGAATCCTTTGGTTACCCATTTCCTCTATACTCTTAGCAAAAACCTCCACAGAAGTAGCGTTATCTGGATTGAAATTACTGATGATCCCGGCGGTTTGAGCCATCCCACCTACAATACGATCTAAACTCAGCTTAACAATATATGAAGCCTCATTCCCTGTAAGTTGATACATCGCGATTTGAGGTTCATTTCCGCTAAGAAGTTGTTCTGTAAATTCAGCAGGTATAGATAGACCTACCGATCTCTGCCTCCCCATAATCATATCTCTAACTTCCTCTTTACTACTCTTCAACTCTAGCACATAATCGGCGTTCCTTGATAATACATCAATTATATATTGACCTGCTGTACCAACATCTTCATTCGAATAAGGAATCCTCACTTCCGAATTATTACTCTGACCCATAAGTGCTACAGTCAGCGAGACAATGATACAAGGAAGAACAATAAAGAAAAGAATCCCCTTTTTGGTTCCAACCGTTCTCTTAATCATGTTCCATGCAATCATTAAGCTATTCACGATATCCCACCTTTCGATATACACCAGTTGTGACTATCACTAGAACCAGACACATCCCCGCTAGCATACCTATACTCTGCACAATATCTATAGGATCTGAATGTAGCATCATCTGTAGCAGACTTTCCATTCCCCAATAACTAACGGTCAGTTTCCCAATAACGCCTATCAAATCCACAGGAATCGGTGTAAACCCACCACTTAAGAAGGTCATCACTATAATAATGACTTGCATTAGCGTATCGGCACTTGAACTACTTTTAACCATCAATGTCACCAATGCGGCAATCGCCATCGATGCAATAATTAATAACAGACAGACCAATGCTAGGAACAGCGGTTGGTTACCCCATTCAACGCCATATAAAAAAGAGGATACCGTAATAATAATCGTTGCCTGAATGACCGCTACGATGCTATTCCCCAATATTTTACCTAAAAAAATTTGAGCAGTTGATATAGGTAGTGACTGAAGCCGATACAAGGTATGATTACTCTTTTCGTCAAATAGACTCGTGCTAGCCGTGCCACCCGCATATAATAGAAACATAATCATCATCGCACCAGCATAATACTGGGATGCAGAGTATGCCATTCCTGAACCGTTCAGGTTACCTACAGTAACATAAGATGGTGCGTCTTTACCCGAATTAGAATCTACACTGATGCTCGTAGGTTCACTCTCTTGCTCCAATTGGACATTGCCCATAACAGATGCCACCGCTAAACCATTATTCATTTCTTCTAAAAAAGTATCAAAAACCATCCCCGCAACAAGATTACTCTCCACTTTATTGCCGAGAATCAACTCTAACTTTGCGATATTTCCACTCATCACTTGAGATTCGAAATCAGGAGGTACAATGACAGCGTAATCCACTTCTCTTGCGCGTATTTTTTTCTCTGCTACTTCTCTTGTATCTACTTGTCGTAAATCAATCAATTCTTCCATGTTTTCACTGTTCAAATACGCTTCTAATTTTGCAGATACACCATTTTCAACGCTCTTATTGCTCACCATAGCTACCCTAACCAAATCGGCTTGAAACTCTTCATCATCACTGTAGAAGAAACTCGAAAGTGCTGCGCCTAATATGAATATAAGTATCAATGGCAGTAAGAATAAATTTATTACGACTGACTTTGAACGGAACATTCTTTGTAATTCATACCAAGCAATCGTCCATATACTCATTCCAGACGCCCCCTAATCACGTAACTTACGTCCTGTAAGATTTAGAAAAAGTGTCTCCAGATTCGGTTCTTCACAAGCCAAAGATTGGATCATGACATTGTGTTTAGCACAGATGAACAAGATATCTTGTAACTCCTGTTGAGAAGATACCACATACAGCTCAATCATATCGTCACTCGCTAAAACCTTGGAAATTCTAGGATGCAGCTTCAGTTCATCAATTACTGCTTCTGATATCTGTGATGTCTTAATTACAATTTTCTCATGACTGGCGACACGTTCACGTAATTCCTGCTGTGTACCACAGGCGATTACATGCCCTTGCTCCATAATAGCGACTCGATCGCTGATCGCCGCCACCTCTTCCATATAATGACTTGTATAAATGATTGTAGATCCCATTGCATTCAATGTGCGTACAGATTCAAGAATATGATTTCGTGATTGCGGATCAATACCTACCGTTGGCTCATCCATAATGATTAACTTAGGATGGTGCATAATTGAACACGCAATATTCAGCCTTCTTTTCATACCTCCTGAGTAAGTGGTTGGCTTTTCCTTCGCGCGATCACTTAATCCCACAAACTCTAAAGCCTCCTCCACCCGGACCTTTAGAAGTTTTCCACGTAATCCATACAGTTTTCCGAAGAAAGTAACATTATCTGCTGCGGACATCGTTTCATACAACGCCAATTCCTGAGGGACTAAACCAATTCTCCTTTTCACATCCAAGGGATGATCTTTTACGGAAATTCCGTCCACAACAATATTCCCTTGATCTAACTTCATAAGGCCACTCATCATATTTATGGTTGTGCTCTTCCCTGCCCCATTCGGACCTAATAGACCAAATATCTCTCCTTCACGAATGCTTAGATCCAAATGATCCACCGATATTTTATCTCCGTAACGCTTCACAACACCCTTCATTTCTACAAATGCCATGGCTATCGTCCTCCAGATCTGAATTGTCCTTTTCCATTATTATACGAGTCCTTCATTCCATTCAGAGGTACTAAAGGTCATAAACAATCGATGACAAAAGTCACCTATTTCAGCAATCCGCTCCTATGCTATAATAGGAACATCTTGGAATATCGTTATAACTAGAACCATTAAATCACTTTTTATATTTCTAATGAAGGATGTCGTTCTCTTGAGCTTTTATCTCTCATTTATTCGCTTCTCCATCATTATCTTGATAGGATTCGCCTCAATGTTTCTCTATCACTATGTAAATAATGGGCAATACACATTGCATATCCTCCTATACCTGAGTCTTGTGGCGCTAGAAAGATCTATTCCTAACCTTGCAATTAAAAACCTCATCATTTACATAGAAATCGTATTATCTGCCTGGTTATGCACTATATATGGTCAACTGATGTTATATCTATCGCTATCTTCTCTTTTTGCCTATTCTTTTTCGCCATCTCGCTTACTTATACGTATACTAACTTATGGAATTCATCTTCTTCTACTTAATCTTGCTTTTCAACATGATTCTTCCTTTTCAATAATCTCTATGAACTTCACCTTTCTTCTAACAGCGATATTGTTATCCTTATTGCAAAGTGCCACGGGTAGTCGTAACAAGACCATACATCTCTATGATGAACTTCGTAAGAAGCATTATGAGCTTGATGAAACACGCAAACGACTTGTCGAGTTCAGTCATCAAGTGGAGGCTGCAGCACAATCGAAAGAACGCGAGCGAATATCTAGGCAATTACATGACGATATAGGTCACCGTCTGATCCGTGTCAAAATGATGATGGAGGCCGCCATTCAAATCATCCCCACCGATTTTCCACGTGGATACGAGATAATGCTTCAAGTTCGAGATCAAGTATCTGGGAGTATGGATGACATGCGCAATACAGTAAAAAGAATGCGTCCCACTACCTCATTAAAAGATGAGTATGCTATTGATCGACTTCTTGAAAATATAGGTCGAGAAACAGGGATACATACGAAGCTTATGATCGAAGGCACTCCCATCCCTTTGTATCCAAGTATACAAATTGTGTTATACAAGAATGTCCAAGAAGCACTTACGAACGCCATAAGACATGGCGAGGCTACATCCGTCGAGGTGTTCATACAATATGGGAATGATGAATTATGTATGTTTGTTAGTAACAATGGTCCAATTGAAGGAATTCCCGATCCAAACAGTAGACAGCTAGGAATGGGTCTCAGTGGCATGGAGGAAAGGACTCAGTTAATTGGGGGGACCGTAGATATTCAGTGGGAATATCCATATACCGTTGTGACACGTCTACCCGTGTATGCGAGAAACGATATCATTTAGATAATCAAGGGGGAATCAACATGATTTCATTATTAATTGTCGATGATGATGAATTTATTCGCGAGAGCCTAAAGGTGCTTATCGCTATGGATTCGAAAATTAAGGTGGTTGGTTGTGCAGCTAACGGTGCGGATGCTGTAGCTTTAATGAGTTCCGGGTTACACGTAGATGTCGTACTCATGGATATTCGGATGCCTGTATGCGATGGCGTAGAGGGAACAAAACAGATAAAGAAACTCTTTCCGAACTCTAGAGTATTGATGCTGACTACATTTGATGATGATGAATTTATCATTCAAGCGTTGGAGAATGGTGCTAGTGGATATTTACTTAAGAACATCGCACCTGATCGAATTACCCAGGGGATCAAGACCGTTCACAATGGTGATATTCTCATTCATCCCGATGTCGCGCGTAAGCTTACAGGATTCTTGCGTCATTCGGTGAATTTAGAGACTCGAACGCAGATTGACTTACCGAATTCTCAAACTCAAAGAGATGAAATTTTGCTAACCAAATTCAGCCTGACCCCTATGGAGATCACGATCGTCCATCATATTTCAGAAGGACTATCCAATAAGGAAATTGCCCAGGCATGTTTCCTGAGTGAAGGTACGGTTAAAAATTATATTACGGAGATCCTTGGAAAGTTACAACTACGAGACCGTACTCAGATCGTCATTCACTATCTTAAAGCGCAGACGTCGTGATCATCGATATTGATACAGACCCGGATAAGTTCCATAAATAAACAGCGATATAGGAGTAACATCTACCCGTATAGAGTAACATCGCCATTTAGATGTATAAAGTACATCTAAATTTACCCAATTTCCTCCTCTACGTAATTTAGTTGCATTTAGTACACTTAATAGCCGAGGAATGTTAAAATCTCACGATTTAACTGATTTTAACTGTAACTTATACAACTAACTTTCTCTACACTAGTTTTTCTTCAAATTAATTGTACTTTATGCAGCTATTATACTATCGACGCTGTGAATATGATAATTTCACATGACTCTCCGAGATTTTCTTTCTTATGATCCATCGTAGATGACTCTCCATTCCTTCATTTCCACATTTATAAATATATAAATCTCTCTATTTCTCTTATCACAATTTCTGTCCGATTCTCATTCGTCCGTGCTCCCCTATAATCCTATTTGGAGGTTAAACGGACCTCTAGTGCGAATAGAATTATACTGCTATAATTCTGATATACTAGTGACGAAGAACGTCCTACCATCTAATGATGTGTGGGGCGTTTTTTTGTATGCGCTATGTTGCCTAATCAACGCTACCGCTCAACCATCGACAAAGGAGTTGTATGGAAATGAAGAACTTTGAGGACGAACATCAGTTATTTATTAAGCAACATCTAGATCTCCGATCGGGCGAGAGAAGAGGGCGTCTTGAACGAGGTCACAGTCATGGCGAGGTATTATTTTTAAAAAATATTTGGTGGCCTGTATATGAAAATTTTGATGGATTACATCCAGAATTTGAAGTTGCGGATTGGAGAGGACGATCCTATTACGGTGATTTCGCCTATCTGAGAGGACAATTAAAATTTATTATTGAGATCAAAGGGTATGGACCTCATGTCCGTGATATGGATCGACAAAAGTATTGTAACGAGCTAAACCGCGAATTGTTCTTACAATGCACAGGTTATCGTGTGAAATCGTTCGCGTATGATGATGTCTGTGATCGCCCAGAACTTTGTAGAAACTTACTGCAAATGTTACTAAATCACTATCTAGTGCTAGAACAACCAAATAATCGAACAACACTCAACACTATCCGAGAATGAAGTACTTCGATTTGCGTTATCCAAACCTACGCTAATTAGTCCAAAGAAAGTTGCCCTTCATTTCAATATCAACTACCGAACCGCCGTAAAAATACTTCAATCATTATGTTCCAAAGGTTGGCTCCATCCAATCGTAGCGGGAAATGGTAAACGCATCCATCGCTACGAATTACGACGTGGCGCTTGGGAGTTCATAGATTAACCTAGTAGTCTGGATTGGGAGCACACTGTCATTTAATTGCATAAAGTACATCTAAATTCACCCGATTTTCTCCTTTGCGAGATCTAGTTGCATAAAGTGCATTTAATATCCAATAAATGTTAAATATCTGTATATTTCCTAATTTTAACTGTAGTCTTTACAACTAATTCTCAATCTACTAACTTTTCGTTGAATTAAGTGTACTTCATGCAACTATTTGTCCGTACACCACATATTCGCCTCTCTACTTCATTCAGTAGCTTGATTATGCTTATTTACTCAATTGTGCTTATGTGTACTCCAACGCGTTAACGTGCACACAAGTATAAACACTTACCGTCCTTATAAGGACGGTAAGTGTTTAAGCGAGAAATATAAGATATAATGTATAGCGTAAAACTTATACTTTCTTATATTTCAATAAAAGAGACTGATTCAACAGAATCAGTCTCTCCCTATAGCATTTACTAGTCAGCGATCCCACGGATATTTTATTACTTCATCCGTGTTAGTAGCCTCCGCATCCTTTAGGGTTGCTTTCACCTTGGCAACATCTGATCCATGGGTTGAAGTTACTTTCATTGTTTCTGCCTTAATCTCGTCGCGTAACTCTGCCTTTATTTCATCTGTCTGCGTTGCTGCTGTTTCGACTATCGCAAGAGTAGTATCTTGCGGAAGCACTGAGAGCGTACTCATATTTGAACCGGTTCTTGTACTCGTATCCGCTTCTACACGTGTGTCTGTTCTCACTCCTGCACCTGTACCTACATTCACTAAAGCACTATCGTGTCCTCTCAATATGGATCGTTTCCGAGTGTTTAGTTTCATTCCAATAATTAAATAGATGTTGGCTGGATTCAATCTAGCTACATCACTGACATCCTGATCTGGCGCTAGAATAACACCTAATTGATGGTGATCACCCGCATACATGGGACGTTGCAGGAACTTACTCTCGCCAGCCAAGTTCAATATTTCTAATTTGCAGAATGCTGCATTCATACGTAAGGCACGATGTAGTTGTTCTTGCGAGTGAAGAAGGACACCATTCACTTTCAGGACCGTTTCACCGGGTACAATGCCAAGTTCATCTGCTGGGCTCTTAGGCACTACAGAAAGTACTCGTAAACCTTGAGTAGCATGAACAAACAGCGAATGCTGATGCTGCTCTTCGATACGACTCATCCATTCCATACCCATATGTAACAAGAAGCATGCCAGTGCTGCAACAATCATCAATGGACTCCACCATACCGATAGTAGACCTATGAGAAGAAGTATCACACTGTAGAATAGAAGTCTCTTGAAGGTTATCTTAGCCTTATTCTGTGGTAGCATACTCTGAGTCAAGTCACTAAATCCGATCATAACAGGTAGTGCCAACATACTGAATCCACTAGCCCAACCCTCTCCCCCTAGAAGGGGTGTCCATGATAATAAATTGCCCGCAGTCTGTGCTGGAATCATTAGAAACAGCGGTAGTGGCCAGAAGAACTGCATCTGAAATCCTCCCACTAGCTTGCCACGTTTACTTTCTATGAATAGTGGCATCGCAAGCGATGTACTTTGTCTCTTCACCAGAATTGCTTCAACCAAATGAAGAATACCTACTAAAATAACCAGAGCTGGTATATCAAGCGCCCGTACGGTATCTGTTGTTGTCCCAATAAGTGAATCTGGTTGCCAATTCGGAAAGAAGCCCAAGATAAACTGTAGAACTCCTAGCACACCAACCGTATAAGCCAAACATAAATAGCGTACACCTATCAATAACAACATTAATGTTACAACCCATATACAAATAATAGCTTCTTGCGTCAAAGAAAACCCTACGAATGCCATTACAATTGATACACCGATACCAGCAGCCAGACCGCCTATCACCGTGCGCCACGCTTGCAGACCCCAACTATGAAGCCGTACGTGGAATAACTTCCGTTCCATCAACATCTGTTGACGATAGAATACGAGGATAAACAGGATGGATATATAATAAAAGGGCTGAGTCAACAGCTGTACTAGAGCGTCTGTCACATTCCATAACAATTCTAAAGCTACATCCAAGATCTGGTCACACTCCTCTGTAATCTAACACAACTAACTTAACTGTTATTATATCTAAGATAATTTCTAGCAATCATACTTCTCACAAAAAAAAGAAGGCTAACGTTCAGCCTTCTTACTTCTTCGACGCCATTGCCTTTATTTCCTTCTGTACCTCCGCAATACCTTGTTTCAGTTGCGTATCATTTAGAGGATCTTGTATGTGTTCAATAAGAACCTTTTCCAAGGCTTCCGCTGTCTTAGAATCGATGATTCCATTAGCCTTAATCTTCTGGCTAGTCTGGAAGGTCTTCACAGCTTTCTGAGTACCTACATCAAAATATCCATCGACACGTCCTGGTTTGTAACCAAGTCCATCCAACATAACTTGTGCGCTTTTAACATCGTCACTATTCTTGTTGAATTGTAGGGTCTTCTCTTTGTTAATTGGTGCAACCATGAAGTAATCCGGTTGAGAGACCGCAATATCCGGTTTGATACCTTCTTCGTGAATCCAAGTACCATCAGGTGTAAGCCACTTCGCAATCGTGATTTTGAGTAAGCTACCATCACCTAATTGTCGATCGAAACTCGTCTGAACCGTTCCCTTACCGAAGGAGTTCTCACCAACTAGAACGACATCAGCAGATTGTTGAAGCGCTCCTGCTAAAATCTCCGAAGCACTCGCACTCCCCTTATTCATCAACAATGTAATCGGATAAGATTTGCTTGATCCCTTGGAGAAACTCTTCTCACGTTTCCCATTCTTATCTTCCACTTGAACAATCAATTCACCTTTAGGTACGAATTGTTGTGTAATATCAATAACGACTGAAAGAACACCTCCAGGGTTGTTACGGACATCGATCACTAACCCCTTCATCCCTTGCTTCTCTAGATTAGTCAGTTCTTCCTTGAATCGTTCTGCTGTATTTAAAGAGAACTGGGTAATTTCAATCATTCCAATCCCATCTTTACGTAGGGATGCATTGACTGTCTCTAGTGCAACATCATCACGGACAATAGCATATTTAATAGGTTCAGCTACACCATTACGTTTGACTTCAATCGATGCTGTAGAACCTTTGACACCTCGAATTTTTGCAACAGCTGCATTCAGTTCTAGACCAGCCAAAGATTCACCATTCACAGAGAGCAGAATGTCCTTGGATCGAATTCCCGCCTTCTCTGCAGGTGACCCCTTAATTGGAGAGACTACAACAACATTGCCATCCTCCATCGAGACCTCTGCACCAATACCGCTGAAGGAGCCTTCAATGGACTCTTCAAATTGTTGTGCTGTTTCCTGTCCCATATACGTAGAATATGGATCAGACAAGGCCTCCATCATACCGTTAATAGCCCCGTCAACCAAGGCGCTACGTTCAATATCCTTATAGTAATTACCTTCAATCAGATCAATTGCTGCTCCGATCTTCCGTGTCTCCTCTGCCTTCAATCCTCCACTAGTTATACTAGCGAGCAATCCTTCTCCACTCGAAGCTTGTCCAGCTATGCTGTTGGATCCCGTTAGGAACATCGTCAATAGGCTTCCAACAATCAAGGAGATGACCATCATAAGTATCGCCGTACGTTTCTTTAACAAAGTTGAGTTCACCGCCTTCTTCTTATCAATCTAACGCTCTCCATATTCTTACTGTATCCCTCTTAGTATATGTTCGAAAGGGCTGGAATATTTACGTCAGATCGTCATAATTTACAGCGTTACAAATAAGGCATTGGGTCGACAGCACTCCCATTAATACGTACTTCAAAATGTAAATGAGGTCCCGTACTTCGGCCTGTGTTGCCTGACTCTGCAATTTTCTGACCACGGGTTACACTGTCACCAACACTAACTTTGAGCCCACCATTACGGATATGTCCGTATAACGTCCACATGCCACCACCATGATCTATAATAACAGCATTACCATAGCCACTGTACCACTCTGACAATATAACTGTGCCAGATTCAGCTGCTTCAATCGTTGTTCCTTGCCCTACGGCGAAATCAACGCCATTATGCATTTTTCCTACTTCCCCTGTAACGGGATGTGTTCGTTTACCATAATAAGAAGAAATACGAGCGCTACCTACTGGCATCAACAATGGACCTCCATTACCGCTGTAGGTTCCAGAGCTAGACGAACCAGAAGATTTCGCTGCAGCTGCACGCTTAGCAGCTGCTGCTTTCGCCGCTTTAACCCTTGCTGCTTCTTCTGCTACCAATTTGTTCTTCTGTTGTAATAAGGTAGATCTTTCACTAGCAAGAGCTATGAGTTCTTGTTCCTGCTCTACATTTAGCTCATTGGATTCCTGAATTTCCTCATCATAATGAGCAATGAGAACCTTCTTCTCCGCTTCCTTCTCATCTAGTATACTCTTCTGAGCCTCCATTTCCGCATAGAGAGTCTCAGCCTTAGCATATTGCAGTTCTAATTCCTTCTCCTTCTCAACCACAGTTTCCTTGTCCTTCTTATGTTCCACAAGTAAATTCTGATCCTGATCCACAATCATCTTAAGTGAATCAGCTCTCATGAGGAAGTCACTAAAGCTACTAGATGCCATTAGCACTTCTAAATAAGAAACGCTACCATCGGTATACATCAATCGTACACGAGACTCTAGCATGACTTCACGAGATGCAATACGCTCTTCAGCAGCAACCATTTCTGTTGCAGCTAGCGTCAAGCTATTCTTTGTCTCTTCAATTTGTGCTGAAATATCAGCTAGCTTATTCGTAACGGTATCAATCTGATCTAATACAGTCTGCAAATATTCAATCGTTTTTTCTTTATAATGTTCTGCCTCTTCACCTTTAAAGGCTGCTGCCTGTTGCTCTTTCCTAGTCTGCTGGGCCTGTTCCTGCAAGATCTTCAATTCTTTTTCAATATCGCGCACTGATTTCTTCGCTGCTGTACTATTCGTAGGTTGAAAGATCATGGCTGCTGCCAAAAGTACAATCAATATAAGATTTATCTTCTTCAATTTGGATTCCCCATCCTTTACCCAAAATTCCATAACGTTCGTTTCCTATGTTATCCACGGATGCCATCAGGTGAGTGTGTTCTATTCTTAGCTATACTTTCAAAAATTTACGAATGGAGACGGTACTTCCCCAGATTCCAATCAAAATACCAATAGCAAGCAAAAGTGTACTTATCAGTAACCAAATATCAGCCAATGGAACTAAAGTCAGCCCCAAGGTAATATCCTTACTTATTGCTTGGATCAATTGGTCATAACCTAATATGAGAATACCAACCGTCGCTAACGATCCAATCCCACCAATTAATGCACCTTCTATAAAAAAGGGCCAGCGAATGAATGAGTTCGTCGCTCCTACTAATTTCTGAATACCAATCTCCCGACGGCGAGCTAGAATTGTAACTCTAATCGTGTTAGATATAAGGAACATGGACATCACCCCGAGAACTGCAACGAAGATAAACCCAATATTACGTACCGCACGTGTGATCTTGAATAACTTCTCGACAGCGCCCTCACCATAATTGACCTTCATTATTGGAGATTCTGGATGAACCTCATTCAATGCGCTAATCTTATCTGCAACTTGTGGAACCGTTTTTGCTTCTATGACTTCAACGACCAGTGTATCTGGTAGCGGATTATTATCATTATCGAATCCCTCGAGTAGAGCCTTACCGTCTTCTCCCAATCCCTCACTGAATTCTAGTAACCCTTGTTCTTTCGATATGAAGGTTACCTTGCTCACTTCAGGCATTAGGCCAATCTCTGTATTGATCGTTTCTCGCATCTTCTCATCTACATCGAGGTTCAAATACGTTCGAATCTCAACCGTACTATCAACGTCATCTGCCAATTGATTGACATTCACAACCAATAAGATAAATACACCTAGAACAAAAAGAGATACTACAATGGAAGTTATAGAAGCTATCGACATCCATCCATTACGGAATACGTTCTTGCATCCTTCTCGCAGATGCCGCAAGAAGGTGTTAAAATTCATATCCATATTCTCCTCTCATCTGGTCTCTCACGATGTTACCATGCTCAATCGCGATAACGCGTTTACGCATACTGTTCACGATATCCTTGTTATGCGTAGCCATAACAATTGTAGTTCCTCGGAAATTAATCTCATCCAGTAGTTGCATAATACCCCATGATGTCTCGGGATCTAAATTACCTGTAGGCTCGTCCGCAATAATAACAGCAGGGTTATTAACGATGGCTCTTGCAATAGCGATCCGTTGTTGTTCACCACCAGACAATTGATCTGGTTCACGTCCTGCTTTATTCTTCAGTCCAACTAAATCCAACACTTCCATAACCCGCTTCTTGATCACTCGTTTGGGAGTTTCGATACATTCCATAGCAAATGCAACATTCTCATAAGCTGTCATACGAGGTAGCAGTCGGAAATCTTGAAATATAACACCTATGTTTCTCCGAACGTAAGGGATTTTACGTTGTTTCAGCTTACCAATATTAAAACCATTCACTGAAATTTGACCCTTAGTTGGAACTTCTTCTCTATAAATAAGCTTCATAAATGTCGATTTACCTGCACCTGAAGGACCTACAACATACACAAACTCGTTGCGATCAATCTTTACGGATACACCCTGTAAGGCATTTGCACCATTCTTATACGTCTTCCATACATCTTGCATTTCAATCACATTATCACTTCCCAATTCCCAGTATCAGCCAAATAACATTTCGACACTTTCCATCTAATTCCTTTAAAAACCACTAGAAATCATCACTATTATATATTGTAACAAATCTGTTACCCTTTGAGTACCTGAAATTATCTCTATTCTCAAACATATAGTTATATATATGGAATAAACAAGCTTTCATTGTGGCTAATAAGAAAGAAGGTTGAGAACATATGAACAAATTTCAAGCACGTCTAATCATAGTTATCGGAAGTGTCTTGGGTGGATTCACTCTATTTAGTTTTATATTTTTTTATTTACATCATGACACTATTCCTAAGGGTACTATTGTATCAGGATGGTCTGTCGGTGGATTGAACACAGATACTGTATTGGAGGAACTTGATGAGCGCATGCAGCGTTTGGAAAAGATCCCCCTCCATATCACAGTGAACAATCCCAGTGACTCTGTCGTACACTCTCAATGGACTCTCGCGGAGGCGGGTGTACAATATGAGGCAGAACATTTCCGTCAATCCATCATTCAATTACAAAAAGGTAACTGGTTACAGCGCTTATCTTACCGGTGGAATTTCGAGCGTAACTATTCGATCACATCTCATTGGGACCCAGCTTTAATGAAGTCTGTGTATAATGCGGCATGGGAACAAGAGAAGTTCGGTAAATTCGTTAACGCTTCCCGTCGTATCAACTCAAGTGATCAAGTAGTGTATACACCTGGGATTTCAGCCAATCGTTTAGATTGGAATATCATAGAGACTCGAATGGTCGATTTAATCCCACGAGATTTTGAAGTGTTAGAGCCTCCAAATGAAGACCCGCTAGTATTAGAACTTCCTTTTAGATTAGAACGCCCCGAGATTGATATTGAAGATTTAAAAAAAGAGGGCATTGAGCGCAAGATTATGGAATTCTCTACTTATTTGAGATCTAGCGCTGAGGGCAGAGTGTTCAATGTGAATTCAGCAGCACAAGCTACGAATGGCATGATCTTGAAGCCGGGAGATGTATTCGATTATGGCCAAGTGATCGCTTTAGCAGAGAAACAGTACGGGTTCCGTGAAGCGCCTGTTATACTAAATGGAAAGTTCGTCCCCGGTATAGGAGGAGGAATCTGCCAAGTGTCTAGTACGATATATAGTGCGGCCATTCGATTAGGCTTGGATATCGTTGAACGTAGAAGCCATTCGATGCCGGTTAGTTATTTGCCAAAAGGCCAGGATGCGACCTTTGCTACAGGATCGATCAATTTTCGCTTCAAGAATAATACAGGTAAACACCTACTAATCCAAGCTAACGTTCAAGGCAGGACACTCACCATTAAATTCTTCGGCACCTTTCCTACTAATGTTCGGTATGATATAGAATCGGTTGTTGTTGAGACACTTACACCTTCTAACAAATATGTTCGTAATGCGACCCTCCCCGTCGGTGCACAGGAGATTCTTCAGCATGGAACCATTGGATACGTTGTAGATACTTATCAGATCAAAAAAGTGGATGGTATCGTCAAAGGAAAGAAACGTATCTCACGAGACACCTATCTTCCACAAAAACGGCTTATTAGTGTTCATCCTAAAAATGATAAGGATATAGGAACACCCATTGCCCCCGAGAAGAAGCAAATTATTGAGGATGGTGTGAGCGGTCCGAACTTTTGAGTTTGGGGTTGGACGTACATCTAATAACGTCCAATCCCCTGCAGTCCCCACCGACACTGACTAGTTGTATAACCTACACCTTATTTCTTCTATTAGCATTCGTGGCTAACTTTAGTTGTAAAACGTACAACTAATAATAGTGAATTCCTTAATTTCCACTAATTTTTGAAATTTAGTTGTACTTTTTACAGTTACTTCTCTCTAAACCTACTTTTCACTCGAAATAAATGTACTTACTGCAGCTATTCTCCACTCGCCAGTAACCACTTCATTCCGGTCGTAGGGTGTTGATCCTTCATACCCATATGAAATGGGATTAACTACATGTGTGTATTGATACTTCGGTTCTAATAGATAGGTGCTTGTGTAGATAAAAACTGAGTTGCACTAGCGTTCAAATGCATATCCGCACAGTGGATATGCATTCTCCTCAAAGTAAAAGAACCTCCAAAACCACTGTTAAACCGTGGAATTGGAGGTTCTTCTATTAGCTATTAAGTGTGAAACCATGGCTTCATAAGCATCATGAGCTCCATGGGTTTCCTTTACAGACTCATGATTGTATGCTACTAGCCTTGTGACTCCTCATCATGCTCTTCAACCCACTTCTTCGCAGTCTGAAGCTTGACCTCACTACGTTCGATCGCTGCTGCCACTTGTACTGTTGCCGTTCCGCCGTAAACATTACGGGCATTCACAACGGCTTCCGGTTGAAGTACATCATAGATTCGTTCATCGAATAGTTCTGAGAAGCCACGGAACTCGTCCAATGTTAGATCTAGTAAATACTTATTATTTTGGATGCAATAAAGAACGGTCTTACCAATCACTTCATGCGCTTGACGGAAGGGTAATCCTTTACCTACAAGAAAATCAGCAATGTCGGTAGCATTCGAGAAGTCCTTATTAACAGCTTCACGCATCCGACCTTTATTTACTTTCATCGTTGCGATCATGGGAGCAAATAATTGAAGGGCACCTTCGAGTGTAGCGACCGTATCGAACATGCCTTCCTTGTCTTCCTGCATATCCTTGTTATAGGCCAATGGCAATGATTTCAATACCGTGAGCAGTCCCATCAGGTTCCCGTACACACGCCCTGTCTTACCACGTACTAATTCAGGTACATCCGGGTTCTTCTTCTGTGGCATAATGCTACTACCTGTGCAGAAAGCATCATCAAGTTCCACAAAACCAAACTCTGTGCTACTCCACAACACTAATTCCTCACTAAGGCGAGATAGATGTGTCATGATCAGTGAAGCATTCGCTAGAAATTCCACAATAAAATCACGATCGCTTACGGCATCCAGACTATTCTCATATACACCATCGAATCCAAGTTGCTCAGCTACGAAATGACGATCAATCGGGAAAGTCGTACCCGCAAGAGCACCTGCACCTAATGGTAAAATATTGATCCGCTTATAGCTGTCCATTAAACGTTCCGCATCACGTCCGAACATGGATACATAAGCCATCAAATGATGGGCAAATAGGATCGGTTGTGCCCGTTGCAGATGCGTGTAACCTGGGACGATGGTGTCGAGGTTGTCTTTTGCCTGAGTGATCAATGCAGATTGAACTTCCTGTACCATCGCTGTCAGAGCGACAACACGTTTACGTAAATATAAGTGCATGTCCGTTGCCACTTGATCATTACGGCTACGTCCAGTATGAAGCTTACCGCCTACAGGTCCAATCTCATCGAGGAGATTCTTCTCGATATTCATATGGATATCCTCGTCGGAGACAGAGTACACGATTTCACCGGAACGAATTTTGTCTAGAACCTTCTTCAATCCTTGGCGAATCGTCTCCGCATCTTCCTCAGGTACGATTCCACATTTCCCTAACATCGTTACGTGGGCCAAGCTACCTTGAATATCTTCCTCTGCAAGTGCCTTGTCGAAGCCGATGGAAGCTGTATATTCTTCTACCAGATGGTTGGTTTGCTTCGTGAAGCGCCCTCCCCATAATTTGCTCATGATATGTCCTCCTTCTGTTGACAGCAGAGAGCCGCTCCTTCTCTCAACGAACGGACAAGGAACGGCATCTTGCTGGCTTTTAGCTAAATTTATAATATATCATATCCTATTTATTATTCTGCTGTTGAACACCTGAAGCCACTTTAAGACGCAAGGCATTAAGATTTATGAATCCTGTTGCATCCCCTTGATCATAAGCTTGTGATGGATCAGCTTCCATTGTCGCAATATCTGGATTATATAAGCTAACAGGACTCTTCACACCTGCTCCAATTATATTTCCTTTATACAACTTAACGCGTACTGTACCCGTCACATTGTTCTGACTTTCCTTCACGAGTGCTTGCAGAGCCAGACGTTCTGGTGCGAACCAGAAGCCATTGTAGACAAGTGTCGCATAACGAGTAATTAAGCTATCACGTAGATTCATGACTTCGCGGTCCATCGTAATTGACTCCATTTTGCGATGAGCTGTGAACAAGATCGTTCCACCCGGTGTCTCATATACTCCACGGCTCTTCATTCCGACAAAACGGTTCTCTACCATATCCACGCGACCGATCCCGTGTTTACCACCAAGCACATTCAGTTTTTCCATGACCTGCAGTGGGCTAAACTTCTTACCATTCAGAGCCACACAGTTCCCTTGTTCGAACTCAAGTTCTAGGTATTCTGCTTCATCCGGTGCATCCTCTGGAGATACACTTAGCAAGAACATGTCTTTGTTCTCAGGAGCACTTGGATCGAACCAAGGATCTTCAAGCACGCCACTCTCATAGCTAATATGTAGCAAGTTACGATCCATTGAATAGGACTTCGCCGCGGAAGCTGTAACTGGAATATCATGTTTCTCAGCAAAAGCAATCATCTCCGCACGCCCAGGGAAATCATTACGGAATTCTTCCAGACGCCATGGTGCGATCACCTTAATATCTGGTGCAAGAGCTGCAACCCCTAGTTCAAAACGAACTTGGTCATTCCCTTTACCTGTAGCTCCGTGAGCAATCATCGTTGCGCCTTCAGCCCGTGCGATATCCACCATGCGCTTAGCGATTAGAGGACGAGCAATACTCGTTCCTAGTAAATACTGACCTTCATATAAAGCACCTGATTGGAACATCGGATAAATGAAGTCATTCGCGAATTCATCGCGCAAATCATCGATATATACTTTGGAAGCACCTGTAGCGAGAGCTTTTTCCTCCAACCCGTCTAACTCTTCCTTTTGACCAACATCTGCCGTGAAGGCAATAATTTCGGCATCATATGTTTCCTTAAGCCACTTCAGAATGATGGATGTATCCAATCCTCCGGAGTAGGCAAGTACAATCTTTTCTTTTGCCATGCGAGATAACTTCCTTTCCATGAATCTTTATTAATGTTGAATAACGCTACGTTCTATAATAACCATTATCATACTACGAATCTATTATCCCATCAAAGCGGCCATTAAAGCCTTTTGTGCATGAAGACGATTCTCTGCTTGATCAAAAATAACAGAATGACTTCCATCGATCACACCTTCGCTCACTTCTTCACCACGATGTGCAGGTAGGCAGTGCATAAAGAGATAGTCACTCTTCGCGCCTTCAGCAAGTTTCTCATCCACTTGATAGTCTTTAAAAGCCGCCTCTCGTACTTTCTGTTCCTCTTCAAAGCCCATACTCGCCCACACATCTGTATAGATTACATCCGCATCTTTCACGGCTTCTTGCGGACTACGTGTCACGACGATTTGTGCACCTGTCTCACGAGCAATCTCTAGACACTCTTGGACAACAGTTACATCCGGTTCATAACCCTCTGGCGTTGCTACTGATACGTGTACACCTAACTTAGCACCACCGATCATCAACGAATGTGCCATGTTATTGCCATCACCAATATAAGCAAGTTTCAACCCTTGTAGCTTCCCTTTATGCTCATACACCGTCTGATAGTCAGCCAGAACCTGACAAGGATGCGCAAGATCGCTCAGTCCATTGATAACAGGAACAGTAGCATAACGAGCAAGATCAATCACGTTCTCATGTCCAAAGGTACGAATCATCATGCCATCCAAGTAACGTGACAATACCTGTGCTGTATCGCTTATGATCTCCCCACGTCCCAGTTGAATATCATTCTTACTTAAAAAGAGCGCATGCGCTCCTAATTGAAATGCTCCTACTTCAAAAGATACCCGTGTACGTGTCGAGGATTTCTCAAAAATAAGTCCAATGGTTTTGCCTTTAAGCGGCTGGTAAACTTCGCCGTTCTTTTGCTTGCTCTTAATTTCAATAGCCAAATCGAGTAAATATTGGATTTCCTCTGTTGTGAAGTCATCCAGCTCGATGAAATCACGACCTTTTAAATCGATATCTTGTTTCTGTCCAATCTGCGTCATGATCTGTAGCCTCCATTCATCATTCTGATTGATGTCACATGTATTGCTGGGTTAGTTGCTCGGTGGAAAGGAAAGAGCTGAGGCAGGGGAGTGGGGCAAGTGCAGGGCCGAGCCGAGCCGAGCCGAGCCGAGCCGAGCCGAGCCGAGCCGAGCCGGAATAAGTGTATAAAGTACACTTAATTTCAGCAAAACACCTAATAATCGAATATTAGGTGTAAAAAGTACACTTAATTTCTCGCCAATCCTCATTTGCTCTAAAATCTCCGATATTAACTGTACTTTATGCAACTATTTCACTCTAACTCAGCCTAAACGCCTAATTAACTGTACTCTCTACAACTAATCAGCTTTGACTCCAAACCCTGGTTACTCAACCACACTTACTCTATTTAGATACTATACTGTTTTCACATTTGTATGCTCTTGAATGAGGTCAGCCAGAATGCTCATAGCTTGATCAATCTCCTGCTCCGTCACATTAAGGTTCGGCAACAGACGAATAACATTGGGTCCTGCATTTACAAAAAGTAGTCCACGTTGTTGACCTTCTAGAATAATGCTAGCTATCGGCTCCACACACTCGATTCCGACTAGCAAACCTAATCCACGAATCTCTTTGATAAAAGGGTTATCCTTCAGATTCTCATTCAATTTAGCAAATAAATATTCACTCATCTTCGCAACACGTTCAGGAATACCATCTTCCTTCATCGTCTCAATCGTAGCAATGATGGCAGCCGTTGCAAGTGGTGTTCCACCAAATGTAGTAGCATGGCTACCTGGAGTAAAAGCTTCACGCAAGTATTCTTTGCCTAGCATAGCTCCTGCTGGGAATCCACTCGCAATTCCTTTGGCAACTGTGAAAATATCCGGTTCAATACCATAATGTTCATGAGCGAACCATTTCCCCGTACGGCCCATTCCTGTCTGAACCTCATCGATAATGAGGAGCAAGCCTTCTTGCTTACATAATTCAGCGACAGCCTTCACGAACTCCGCTTGAGCAACCAGTACGCCACCTTCAGCTAGTACCATTTCCATCATAATTGCCGCTGTTTGATCTGTAATTGCAGCCTTTAGCGCATCTAGATCGTGCAATGGTACAGTTTTAAATCCAGCTGGAAGTGGTAAAAATCCGTCCTTCACCTTATCCTGGCCCGTTGCAGTCAGTGTAGCTAATGTACGACCATGAAAAGATTGATTGAATGTAATGACTTCATGTCTGTCCGTTCCTTTAACCTTTTGGTGATAACGACGAGCCAGCTTAATAGCCGCTTCATTCGCCTCAGCCCCACTGTTACAAAAGAAAACCGCATCGCCACTTGAAATAGTAGTCATTAAGGTTGCTGCCTTCTCCTGATTAGGAATCTGGAATAGGTTGGATACATGCCATAATTCATCGAGCTGCTCTTTAAGTTTCTCTTTCACCTTTTCCGGCGCATGACCTAGATTAGTTACTGCTAATCCACTCATGAAATCGAGATATTTATTACCTTGATCATCCCACAGCCAACTTCCCTGTCCTTTGACTAAGCTAATTGGATACCGAGCATAGGTTGGAAATAAAGCACTCTTTGATTCGTTATTCTGATTCACTATTTTTCCCATCAAATTTTCACTCCCATCTATTCATATCATTAATATTTCATCATGAATCAATTTCATAATTACGCAAGGCGATTCTGAAATTGATTCATATATGATATTTAACATCGTTCTCTATTCCCGAGCAATTCGAGTTCCGATAATCTCACCTTGCATAACACGACTGAGCACTTTCGGTTCACTACCATCGACAATGACGACCTCTTGCACATCTCCATGAATACAACTCATAGCTGCACGTACTTTCGGAATCATCCCACCGTAGATCTCACCTGTAGCGATCATTTCATGAATATGTTGCACTGTTACAGCTGGTAGGACTACTTTCTGACCATCCACAGTCTGCATAATTCCAGGAACGTCTGTTACAACAACCATCCGACTCACACCTAGATGTGAAGCCACAGCTCCTGCCGCAGTATCCGCGTTAATGTTGTATCGTTGTCCTGACTGATCCACACCAATCGGTGCGATCACTGGAATGTAGCCCAAGTCCTGTATGCCTTGAATCATACCCGCTTCCACATGTGTAACTTCACCTACAAAACCTACCTTTGAACTATTATCAACAGGCTTCGCTTGAATCAGAGAACCGTCCACACCTGAGAGTCCCCATGCACGGCCTCCCACTTTCTGAATACGTCGAACGATCTGCTTATTAATACTGCCTGATAGCACCATCTCAACGACATCAAGGACATCCTCCGTCGTCTTCCGCAATCCATTAACGAACTCAGTCTCAATTCCCAGCTTCGCAAGATTATCTGAGATCGCTGGGCCACCACCGTGAACGATAACAGGCTGGATCCCGCTCTCTTGCAATTGTCTTAGATCATCGAAAAAAGAATCAGGCAATGCTGCAAGCGTACTTCCACCGCATTTCATTACAAAGCTTCCTTGGCCTCTGTTGGAGACACGAAGCTTCTCCTTTTCCATCACTTTCACATGAACCTGACCTTCCGAATTCTCTCCCATTCGTCAGTCTCCTCCAATACATACATAATCCTTATATCCATCTATCAAGTTCGATATGCGGCATTAATGCGCACATAATCATATGTTAAATCGCATCCCCATGCGGTCGCTTGCCCTTCACCACCATGTAAGTCAACAAATATACGTACCGTATCCCCTTTTAAATAGACTAATGCGGCTTCTTCATCAAAAGCAACGGGTCGAGAACCTTCGAGCACTGAAATAGCTCCCAGTTGGACATCCACTTGATCGGGGTTCACAGGTTCGCCTGCACGACCTACAGCGGCGATGATCCGTCCCCAGTTGGCATCCGCACCGAATACCGCAGTCTTCACAAGACTCGAACCTACTACCGTCTTAGCAATAACTCTTGCTGAATGGTCACTAACTGCTCCGTGTACCACGACTTCTACAAGTCTTGTAGCCCCTTCGCCATCACGGGCAATCGCCATCGCTAACTTCTGACATACATAAGTAAATGCCTTAGCAAAAGCAGCCCAATCCGGATGGGATGAATCCAGCGCTTGATTTCCCGCAAGTCCACTCGCCATGGAAACAAGCATATCATTCGTACTTGTATCACCGTCTACGGTGATCATATTGAACGTAAGATCCGTCGCTTGACGCATCAATTGCTGCAGAGCCGCTTGATCAATATTCGCATCAGTCGTCATAAAAGCTAGCATCGTGGCCATATTCGGATGAATCATCCCTGACCCCTTCGCCGCCCCGGCAATAATCACATCCTTGCCGTCTACTACAACAGATACACAAGCCTCCTTCTTCACCAAATCCGTGGTGAGGATGGCTTGTGTGAAGTCCTCCGCGCCTCCTTCGTCTTGGCGAAGTCGTAATGGCAAAGCCTCGATACCTGACTGCACGCAGTCCATCTTGAGTAACTCGCCGATCACGCCTGTCGACGCTACGGCTACATCCTTCTCCGCCACGCCGAGCTGGCGAGCCATCTCCGCCCGCATAGCATAGGCATCAGCTTCGCCTTGCTGCCCGGTGCAAGCGTTGGCGTTGCCGCTGTTGACCACGATGGCGCGTAGCTTGCCATCGACAAGACTCTCGCGCGTCACCTTCAACGGTGCCGCTTGGAACACGCTGGTGGTGTACACAGCCGCAGCTGTGGCCACCACCTCGCATACAATAGCGCCGATATCATGGCGCTCCGTCTTCTTCAACCCGCAGTGTAATCCACCTGCACTGAACCCTTTTGGCGTGATTATGGAGCCACCATCAACAACCATATAGTCACTATGTCCCGCAGTATTCTCACTCAACTCGATATGATGTTCCATCGTTTGTCCACTCAACTTATTGTCATGTCCCATAATTATGTTTCTCACCTTATGGATACACTGGCGTGTAACCTAAGCCGAGATTCTCCTCCCATCCCATCATCAGGTTCAAATTTTGAATTGCTTGGCCTGAAGCGCCTTTTACAATATTATCAATCACAGAAATGATCGTAATTCTTCCCGTTCTATCATCCAGTTGGAATCCCATATCGCAATAGTTGGATCCTGATACTTCCTTCGTCGCTGGCCATACACCGTTATCTCTAACTCTGACAAAAGATCGTCCTTTATAATACTCGCGATATAATTCCACGAACTCTTCCTGCGTATGTTCTCCAGTCACCTTCGCATACATTGTGCTCATAATCCCACGGGTCATCGGTACCAAATGCGTCGTAAACGTCACCGTAACCTGCTCACCCTTTACGTCACTAAGCACCTGCTCAATTTCAGGAATATGCTGATGTCTATTTACTTTATAAGCTCTCAGATTCTCGTTAATCTCTGCATAATGAGCAGTTAGACTTAAGCCTCGACCGGCTCCAGAAACACCAGACTTCGCATCAATAATAATACTTGACGTATCAATCCAACCTGCCTCCACTGCAGGAATTAACCCAAGTAGTGTCGCTGTCGGGAAACAACCAGGATTAGATACAAAGTCCACACCCAACACCTCATCGCCATACACTTCACTAAGCCCGTATACCGCCTGCTCGACATAAGCGGAATCTGCCGCGGGATGTTTATACCATTGTTCGTATACCTCGCCATCCTTAATACGGAAATCACCAGACAAATCGATAACCTTAAGCCCAGCTTGTAGAAGCTTAGGAACTAGTGGTGTACTCACCCCTGAAGGTGTCGCAGTAAATACAACATCAGCATTCCGCGCAATAATTTCTATATCTAAATCGTCCAAGTCTTGCTCGACTATATTTGTTAGATGTGGAAAACCTTTTGATATAGGGACTCCCGCACTTGATGACGAAATAACAGAAGTAATATTCACTCTTGGATGTGCCTGTAATAAGCGAATTAATTCGACTCCGCCATACCCTGTTGAACCAATAATCGCAACTCTTACCATAGAATCCACTGCCATTATCCCGTTTCCCCTCTCTCTTCCACACGAATCATCGTCATTAATAAGTATGTATTATTATACATGCGAGTTAATATAAATACAACAACTTATAACTATCCTTTTGAAAAAATATCCTTCTTTTTTTGCATTCTACACTTGTCGCGTGAATCCTTCCCCAAGAACTTCATGGGCATTCGTTATGATTACAAAAGCATCCCGATCTACCGTTTGAACCAGCGTCTTCAATCGCGTCACTTCACTCTGCCCCACAACCACCATCAGTACTGTGCGATCATCTCCTGTAAATCCACCTTGCGCATTCAGCTTCGTTAATCCACGATCTAGATCCAGAAGAATAGCTTTGGTGATCTCCTCTGTATAATCAGAAATAATATAAGCGACCTTAGTATAGTTAAATCCCAGTTCTACTACATCTATCACCTTACCTGTGACATACAGACCTACAAGTGCATATAACGCCTGCTCCATAGACAACACAAAAGCAGCCAGAATAATAACTGTAGCATCCATTAACACCACACATAAGGAGAAACTAAGTCCACTAATCTTCTGGATTACTTGTGCTAGGATTGTTAATCCCCCTGTAGATCCTCGACCCCGGAATACGAGACCAATCCCAAGACCAACAAAGATCCCACCATAAATAGATCCTAACAACGGGTTAGCTGTTGGAATCGGCCAATCCTTCGACATCCATACAAATAGTGGCAATATAACACTCCCAAGTAATGAACGAATACCATAATTCCGACCTAGGATTATAAAACCTAATCCAAATAAGGGTATATTAAAAGCCCATTGCGTAAAAGCTGGCTCCCAACCAAGCCATACCTCAGCCAGAACTGAAAGTCCAGATACTCCTCCCGATGCAATCCCATTAGGTAGAAAGAATAAATTGAATCCTACCGCAATGATAAAAGAACCTATAACTATGCACAACGTGTCAAATATATGCCTTGCCGGACCATTCATGGGGATCCAACCTTTCGATTTACGTTTACTCGACAATTCAGTCATTCTATGTTGTTCTCCTCTCAAACTCTTTTACTCCAAAAAAATTTATTCCAAAAAAATCCCTACATGTTTTAGCATGTAGGAATCTCAAATTCGTTATTCACTTTCTGCTACTTTCAGTTGACTACGTAGGAACCCATCGATGAACATATCAACATCT
Organism: Paenibacillus crassostreae; assembly: GCF_001857945.1. Classification (NCBI taxonomy): domain Bacteria; kingdom Bacillati; phylum Bacillota; class Bacilli; order Caryophanales; family Paenibacillaceae; genus Paenibacillus; species Paenibacillus crassostreae. The sequence continues at coordinate 3,127,291 of NZ_CP017770.1, read as the reverse complement.
CCATCCATCACAGCACCGACATTACCTGTCTCAACCGATGTACGATGATCTTTCACCATACTATACGGATGGAACACATAGGAGCGAATCTGACTTCCCCAAGCAATATCTGAATGTTCCCCACGAATCTCTGCCAATTCTTTGCGCTGTTCTTCAAGCTTACGCTCTACCAATTTAGAACGAAGGGCAGTCATTGCCCAAGCACGGTTCTTGATCTGAGAACGCTCAGCCTGACTAGCCACCACAACACCTGTTGGAATATGTGTGATACGTACAGCTGAATCCGTCGTATTGATATGCTGTCCCCCAGCTCCTGTCGCTCGGAAGGTATCAATCTTCAGATCTTCTGTACGGATCTCCACTTCAGCATCCTCAGTAATCTCTGGCACAACATCACAGGAGACGAATGACGTATGGCGTCTACCGGAAGAATCAAAAGGCGATATACGCACAAGTCGATGAACACCCTTCTCTGCTTTTAGATAACCATAAGCATTATAACCCTTGATCAACAAGGTCACACTCTTAATACCTGCTTCATCTCCTGCAAGATAGTCCATCGTCTCTACTTTGAACCCACGCTTATCTGCCCAACGCGTATACATTCTGAGAAGCATCTCGCCCCAATCCTGCGACTCCGTCCCCCCTGCACCAGGATGAAGCTCTAAAATAGCATTCATCTTGTCATAAGGTTCGCTTAATAGTAGTCCTAGTTCGAAATCATCCAACTTCTTTTGTAGATTACGAGTATTCTCCACAATCTCTGTGAATAAGGATTCTTCTTCCTCTTCAGCTACCAATTCTGCCATCATTTCGATATCATCGAATTCACTCTGCAGCTTAGCATATTCATCTATGGAAGATCGCACACCGTTGAGTTCAGCAATTAAGCTCTGCGCCTTCTCGCTATCATCCCAGAAATCAGGTGCAGACATCTTCTCTTCGTAGTTGGCGATCATCTCTTGCTTAAGATCTAAGTCAAAGAGACCCCCTAAGATTGGTTAGTTTCGTGCTCATTTCTCGTAGATCATGTCTTATACTTGGATCGATCATAATATTCTCGTCACCTCTTCATTAAATAGAACAGCACCTCATGATTACAAAATCCCTCAATTCAGCAGAAGGCTCTTTAGTAGCGTAACCAATCCCTTGCCGAGAATGATCGCCACATCCGAACCTCCTAGAATTAAGGGAGTCATCGCACTCGTACTGTTCTTCATTTATTTCCTGAACATCTTATTCCATTTTATGATGATTGACCATGACACTGTTTATATTTCTTACCGCTACCACATGGGCATGGATCGTTACGACCGATTTGCTCACCCACGTGCACCGGATTCTTCTCAGCTGGTTCACCATTGGTTGATACTTTCTTCTCATCAACAACCGCTTGCCGTTCCTGATTACCTTCAATCTGTGCCTTCATAATGTATGTTGCTACTTCTTCCTGAATATTAGCAGTCATATCATTAAACATTTCGAAGCCTTCAAATTGATATTCGCGTAACGGATCTGTACCGCCATAAGCGCGTAAATGAATCCCTTGACGGAGCTGATCCATCGCATCAATATGATTCATCCATTTACTATCTACAGAGCGAAGTACGATAACTTTCTCGAATTCACGTACGAGTTCAGAACCAATACGCTCTTCACGATCATTGTATTTCGTCTCAACCAGTTGGAAGATATACTCAACCATGTCTTCGATCTCTTTAGCCCATAGATCATCACGTGTAACTCTTCCTTCATCTAGAAGCTTACTATTTACGTAATCTGCAACTTCTTGTAGTTCCCAATTCTCAGGAATGTCATCAATACAATGTGCAGTAACCACACGATCAATCACGTTCTTGATCATTTCCATAACAACGTTCTTAATATTCTCTGATTCGAGAATTTCACGACGTTGCTTATAAATAATCTCTCGTTGTTGATTCATCACGTCATCATATTGTAGTACGTTCTTCCGCGCATCGAAGTTGTTACCTTCTACACGCTTCTGAGCAGATTCAACTGCGCGCGTAATCATCTTGCTCTCAATCGGTTGATCTTCTTCGAATCCAAGACGATCCATCATATTCAGAACATTATCAGCTCCGAAACGTTTCATTAATTCATCGCCCAAAGACAAGTAGAATTGCGTTGATCCAGGGTCACCCTGACGTCCTGCCCGTCCACGTAGCTGATTATCAATACGACGAGATTCATGACGTTCTGTACCAATAATATGCAGTCCACCGACTTCTGACACACCATCACCAAGAATGATGTCCGTTCCCCGTCCAGCCATATTTGTAGCGATTGTTACTATACCTGATTGTCCAGCTTGTGATACAATTTCCGCTTCTTCAGCATGGTATTTCGCATTAAGAACGCGATGCTTCACGCCTTTACGCTTCAACATCTCAGAGACAAGCTCTGAATTCTCGATCGAGATCGTACCGACCAATACCGGTTGGTTCTTCTTATGTCTCTCAACAATTTCCTCAACTACAGCTGTGAACTTACCCTTCTCGCTCTTATAGACGATATCAGGCATATCTTGACGTTGGTTTGGTTTATTCGTTGGAACTTGAAGAACTTCTAAGCCATAAATCTTCTTAAATTCTTCTTCCTCAGTCTTCGCCGTACCTGTCATCCCTGCAAGCTTACGATACATCCGGAAATAGTTCTGGAACGTAATTGTAGCCAAGGTCATGCTCTCGTTCTGTACTTCCAGGCCTTCCTTCGCTTCAATGGCTTGATGCAAGCCGTCACTATAACGACGCCCCTGCATTAGGCGACCTGTAAATTCATCTACGATCATGATTTCTTCTTCTGCAACAACATAGTCCACATCAAGACGCATGATCACATTTGCTTTTAAAGCTTGTACGATATGGTGATTCAACGTCACATTAGCGTGATCGTATAGATTCTCGATACCGAAAGCTTTCTCTGCAATGCCTGCCCCTTTTTCTGTAAGAGCAACGGACTTCACTTTAATATCAACGTTAAAGTCCTCTTCGGCTGTAAGGCGCTTCACAAAGCGATCTGCTGCGTAATACAGCTCCGTCGACTTCTCAGCTTGTCCAGAAATAATTAACGGCGTACGCGCTTCATCTACAAGGATTGAATCGACTTCATCAATCACGCAGAAATACAATGGACGTTGTACCATTTGTTCTTTATATAACACCATATTATCACGCAAATAATCGAATCCGAACTCATTGTTCGTACCATAAGTAATATCACATGCATAAGCCAATTGTTTATCCGCATGGTCCATGCCGTTCAGGTTAACCCCGACCGTCATTCCAAGAAATTCATATATAAGTCCCATCTGCTGGCTATCCCGTTGTGCCAAATAATCATTAACTGTGACCACATGAATACCTTGACCCAACAGTGCATTCAAATAGACTGGAAGAGTTCCTACTAGAGTCTTACCTTCACCGGTCTTCATCTCGGATATTCTGCCCTCATGAAGTGCCATACCTCCAATTAATTGTACATCGAAGTGGCGCATGTTCAGTGTACGCTTAGCAGCTTCACGAACCGTTGCGAAAGCTTCCGGCAGAATCTCGTCTATCGTTTCACCTTTGGCAATGCGATCACGGAATTCATCCGTCTTCGCCTTCAATTGTTCGTCCGAGAGAGCAATAAATTCTGGTTCCATTTGGTTGATTAGTTCGACCGTCTTCATGAGACGTTTGACATCACGTTCGTTGGTGTCGCCGAAGATTTTCTTTACAAGTCCTAACATGGTTAACCCCTTTCGTTCAAAACAGATGGTAGAACCAACTTCACACACTCCAAGGGTTAATAATGAAATTGATTCCGTAAATGATTGGTTTGCATAAATTGTATCAGTTTGCAACGAATGCCGCAACAAAGGTTGTCTCTTCTTTACATTTAAAAGAGATCTAAATACACAAAAGTCTGTTTCACTTTGTTCATGATCTATAGTATATACGCAGAAAGAGTCCTATCCGTTGCACGGATAGGACTCTTTTAATAAAATTTACCAATAGATGAACTTTTCCGACTGTGAACTGTTAAATGAATTGAATTAAGTCTAATTAATCTTGCTCGATTAAACCATACTTACCATCATTACGCTTGTACACGACATTCACTGCTTGGTTATCAATATTTGAGAATACAAAGAAATTATGGCCTACCATATTCATTTGAAGAATAGCTTCTTCAACATCCATGGGTTTAAGGAAAAACCGCTTCGTACGTACGACTTCCAACTCATCTTCTATTTCACCATTTACAATCGAGCCTGCTGCACCCGACACATCGCTGAATAGTGTCTTGAGACTTCCATCTTGACGGAACTTACGGTTAAGCTTCGTCTTGTACTTGCGAATCTGACGTTCAAGCTTGTCCACGACAGCGTCGATGGATGAATACATATCATCACTACGATCTTCTGCGCGAAGCAAGACGCCCGGCAACGGGATGGTAACCTCTACCCTGTGTAATCCTCGAGTAACACCTAAGGTAACATTTCCATCTGACATAAGGGGTGCATCGAAATACTTCGTAAGTCTGCTGAACTTTTTATCAACATACTCCCTCAAAGCATCTGTCACTTCAATTTGTTGACCTCGAATACTGAAATTCATAAGGCACTCCTCCTTTGCTTTGCATAACCATTATATCACATTTGTTAACGCTAAGTAAAAAGGTTATTTGGCGAATAACCAGTATTCAGATTCTTAACCAATACGTAGCCTCACGAACCAGAGAATATTAAAAAAAGGCCCTGAAGAGTTTCAGGAACCTTGTTAATTCACTATAATTGCTACCACCAAACCATTATATAGGTCGGCCCACTGCCGGATGGATTATAATTTAACTACATTAGCTGCTTGCGGTCCGCGAGCGCCATCTACAACATCGAATTCAACTTCTTGACCTTCATCCAAAGATTTGAAACCGTCTGTTTGAATTGCGGAGAAATGTACGAATACATCGCCACCTTCAGTTGTTTCCAAGAAACCATAACCTTTTTCTGCGTTAAACCATTTCACTTTACCTTGCATAAATAAACATTCCCTTCGTTTTTAAAGATGGATTAAGCAAGCGCTTACTTTCTGAATATATCACCTTAAGGTAAGGATTGTCAATTGTAATACCGAATAAAAACCTCGAATTTTACCAATCCATTCAGAGTAGCTTCCGTAGGAATTCACTATGCCAGTAAGTCTCTAAGAATTGATTTTTCTCTATCTGTTGTAAACAAACTGCTCATTAGCTCATTATAATTTTTTCTTAATATCATTTTCATAGAATTAAATAATTCTACACATTCTGTAGAATTGGAAAGCTTATCGCACATCGAAATCATATATGACAGCTCAGAGTATTTCGCTCTAGGAGCAATATCGGGTACTTTCTTAGATAAATACTCAGTTCGTTCACAAAAAGCTGATAAATACTCACTCAAAAGGGCAGGAGGAATTTTGTTTGTTTGAATAAAACTTGTCATATTGCCTTCATGCTTTCTGAAAATATAAAGTGGTTTCCCATGGGCAACCACAACGTCCGCATTAGCAAATACTTTATAGATGATATGAATATCATCCACTAATACATTATCTTGAAATTGAATTCCCTCAAATAAAATTTTTCTGAACAATTTTGTGGGTGGCGCGACATTATATTTTTCTCTTAATAAAAGTTCATTAAGACCCTCAACTCGATCAAGAACAAGAAGTTCATCAAAGATAAAGTATGGTTCTAGTTCACCCTCAATATTATTCCAGCTACCGCACATGGATATATCGGCAGAATACTTTTGAGATAAATTCCATAAAAACTCAAGCATCCCTGGTTCACAATAGTCGTCGTCATCAACAATTGTTATATATTCACTAGTAGCTGCTGCGATGCCTTTATTTTTACCACTAGATGCACCCTTGTTTTCAAAAATTTCTATAATTTTGATCCTATGGTCTATTTCAGCATATTTCCGACAAATCTCAGCACTTTCATCAGTTGAACCATTATTAACTAGTATGAATTCAAAATCATCGAATGTTTGAGAAAGTATACCCTCTATAGCTTGTGGCAAAAAGTAACTGCGATTATATGTGGTCATAATAACGCTAATCTTCTGTGATTTACTCACTCTACTCATCCCATCTATTCTTGTTTTATATAAGGGCGACAGACTTAATAAATTCTTCTTGTAAATTGATTATCGTTGAGTCCGATATCTCGAAGCTGGTTCATTAATATCGTACCTGTTCTTTCCTGTTGAATAGATACCACCACAAATATATCCTCTATTTTTTTATCTTTCATACTATTTGGAAGACATACAGGTAGACCTTCTATTATGTGTCCATTTTTTGTATCACTATTATCTAAGAATCCCTTTACACTATAACCTGCATTTCTTAAAATACGTGCGGTTGCCTCACCATTATATCCTGTAGGGAATATATATATATCCTTACTTTCTTGCCCATGAACTAGTTGAATCGTATTTTCAATTACAAAAATTCGATAAAGACTAATCCCTACATATGCACCATAATGATTGATAAAATCCCAAAGTCCATTACGTTGTAACAAATCACTATTTATAGGCAGAGATTTTAAACTTTGTTCCATGATATCAGCTAATTCAAGAATTTGTTCTCTATTCAAAGTATCACAGCGTGTAGAAAATAATCCAATCAGAAATCTAACCCTTGAGTAGATAAGATCCTTTCGAGAGTCCTCGTATTGATTCTGTTCTGAAAAGCGAAGTAGATTCAAAGCAACTACTAGATGTGACTTGCTATTATGATAAGTTTTAACTGAAGTAATAGACCCTTGCGCTCTAGGCCGATAACAGTAAAAGGGTTCCGTTAATAAATCAAAACTTTCAGCACTACATATAACCTTTGGAACCCATTCCTCATCTTCTGAATGGTATCCCTCCGGAAACGTAAGATTATTTGATATTAAAAATTCCCTTTTCACAATCATTCTCCAAGGAGTGCACAGCAAGTTTGGCAATCTAAGAAAATATTCTGCTATACCGTTTGCATCACTTCGTTTGAATACTTCCCAATCCAGTTGAACATCAGTAGTTACATAGGCACCTTTTTCAGGTTCACATATAAATTTCCCCATAAGTACCGTTGGTGAATTACTCTTTAACAACGTAGCAATTCGCGAGAAGCTACCTTCTATATAATGATCATCACTATCACAAAAGTGTACATATTCGCCCTTTGCAGCCTGTAAACCTACATTCCTTGCTCCTGCTGGTAGTAAATTTACTTCGAGATGGATTACTTTTATATTCGTATATCTACCGGCATAATCATTACATATTTCTCCACTTTTGTCAGTTGAGGCATTGTCAACTAACCAGACCTCCCAATCATAGAAGGTTTGATTAAGTATGCTCTCAAGGCATTCATCGATATAGTTTTCTACATTGTAGACAGGTATTACAATGCTTAATAATGGCAAAATTCAACACCTCACAAGTAATATCTACAATCAATCATTCTTTTCAAGGGGTACTCTGTTTTTATGCCGGCAAATTCATCCCATGCTGTAACTAAAACAAGCACATCTGCAATTTCACATAAATTTTCCTTCGTACTACAATACGTTATGTCTAGATCATACTCTTCTGCAAAACCTTTATTCGCTATAGGATCAAAGCTATATATTTTTTTATATCCAGAAGCCAATAATAATTTGATTATTTTTGCTGCAGAGCTATCTCTGACATCATCTGAACCGGGTTTGAAAGACAAGCCTAAAATTCCTATATTATCAGAAGCTTGTGCATTCAACATAATCTTATCTGCCATAAATTGAGGCATTGCACTGTTTACTTCAATTACATTCTTGAGAATCCCAGGTTCATATCCTTTAGATAATGACTTAGCATATAATGCTTGAGTATCCTTGGGAAGGCAATATCCACCATAGCCACAACCTGGATAAACATAAGAAGCCATAGAAGCACCACCCCAACGACGATCCAGATGTAAAATCTCAAAAGCATCCTTAAGCTCAATATCGCCAATAACATCTGCAATTTTTGACATTTCATTTGCATAACTAATCATTGTGGCAAGAAGTGAATTAGATAAATATTTAATAAATTCACCGGTATTTAAAGAAACAGCAAAAAAGGGTGCTTCAAATCTGCTGTATAGTGATCGTAGCATATCTTCTCCTCGAGAATCGGAAACTCCACAAACAATACGATCCGCATTGATCATATCATCCCAGCATTTTCCTTCTCGCAAAAATTCAGGATTATTAGCAATACTGAATAAATCTCCTGGGTTTAACTCTTTACTCTTTAAGTAAGGAATTATCCGTTCTGAAGTCGTGGAAGGCGGTATAGTTGATTTTATTACTATCGTTCGATACTTGTCATTATTTAATAGAGAAGAGAACATATCAATCGCTGAATAAATGTACCTTAAATCTGCTTCACCATTCTCTCCAGCAGGTGTTCCAACACATAAAAATATGAAATCACTTTCGATTACAGCAGCTTTTGCCTCATTAGTAATTTCAAAATTATTATTAATGTGTCTAAGAAGCGCATCATCCAGTCCTGGCTCAACAAAAGGAAGTTTACCAGATTTAATCATATTCAATCTATCTTGATTCACATCAATTCCATAAGTTTTATGGCCCTTTTCTGCAAATGCTAGAGCTGTAGTAAGTCCAACGAAGCCGAGTCCAAATACTGTTATCTTATAATTCATTTTATTAACCACACTTTTTCAATTTAGTTTGTTGAAGCATCTGAATATTTGATACCCTCTAAATAAACTCTCTGCATACGTGGCGCTACATTTGATACATCATATTTTAATAAATTTGATAAATCCACTTCTCTTTTATCGATTAAACCAATCTGAGAAACTATATACTCGGCCCAATATAAAGCACCTTTATTTAGAGGTATATAATCCACTAGCCCTTCATTGGGTTCAGGCTGACATGCATCAGAGACAAAACATGGAATCCCTAAAGCCTGTGCTTCTATCAATACGATACCAAATCCCTCGTATATCGAAGGAAGCAAAAAATAATCCGATGCTTTTAAGACAACTGGAATATAACTATCACTATCCAGCATAGTAACATGACTTTCTAAATTCAGATCTTTTATACGTTGCCTAATCTGATCTTCGAGTGGACCCGGGCCAGTTAACATAAGGTGTAGATCGCTTCGTATTCTTAACATTTCAACAAAAAAATCTAGCAGGAAAATTTGGTTTTTTTGGGTAGCGTATCTGCCAACATTCACATAATTAATCGTAGAAGTTGGTACTCCTAATTTTTCTCTAGCTTCTATTTTATCAATTTTTATATCTTTAAAATCCTTTATAACAACAGGATATGGGACAATTTCTGTACGTGGATCCTGTAAAATTTTCTTATCAAATAAATACTCACAAGCAGCTTCCGAACATCCCCATATATGGGTAGCAAACCGATTACACACATATCTTCTTAATTTCCTTGTAATTTTTGTTGTAATTCCCGTTTTGGTGTAATCGTCAATACCTGTATTATTGCTGTGTACTATCCGTACTGGAACACCCGCTAGCTTTGCTGCTATTATTAAAAAGCCATCTAATAGAGGGTGAGCAATATGAACAACCCTATAGCAGTTTCTTGATTTCAAATTCTTATAAAAACTGAATACAGAATATATGTCCATGAGTACGTTCCACTTCTTATTTCCTTTATGCTTCTTATTTTCAAATATATTGATAATTTCACCACCAGAAGATTCAATTTCATCATGGTAGTATCCTTTCTGAGGTTTTCTCACAATAAAATCTATTTGGAGTTGTTGTTGATCTATACCATTATAGACATCCATAATTGCTTTTTCTATCCCCCCCTTACCAACTGGTACTCCGTTAATAAAAGCAACTCGTTGAGGAGATCTATTCATGTATCAATCACTCCCTTATTCTACTCTACTACCGCATAACACACAGTTTCGAATATATTGATGTTGTAATGCCTTATATAGATTTTGTATTCAGGAACAAGTTGTTTTATAAACAATGGTATTTCCACTAAATCCAAGGGTTTGTGATAAATACATATAGCCAACTTTGGCTTATGCCTTTTTATAGTGTTTTGAGCCCCTTTTAGTGCCTCGAGTTCTGCTCCCTCTATATCCATTTTTATATACGTCACTGGTTTTCCATTAAGTACATCATCAATAGATACTACTGTGATATCTGTATCCCCATCCTTATTTACCCCGCTGGAACCGTCATCTACAGCATTAAATCGCAAAACTCCCCTTTCACTCCAAAGCCCATGCGGATATAGTTCAATATTATGATACCCCGAGAATTTCCGCAAAAATTCCTCATGCTTTGTTTTTTCGGGTTCAAAGGAGTATATCTTTTTAAAAATCTCATTTGTTTGTTTTAGAAAGATCTCCACCGTATCTCCTATATACGCCCCACCATCGATAAATATTTCCTCATCTGTTAGTGAAATAATTTCAGACTCAAAGTACTGGGGCGATGTACTCCGCAATGGAATCAGATATTTCTTATCAGCGGTGATACAACAATTAATCCTATCACAAAAAATTTGTTTGGACTTATCATCAGAAAGAATATCATAAGCCTTTTTGAATTGGTGTTCATTATTCTTTACGGTATTAAAATAATCATTAAAATCTGGATCTATAAAGCCCTCTAACGATATCAAGATACGTTCTTGCAAATGGTTTTCTTCTAATTGTTCAAGAATTTGATCATAAAAGTCTAACGATGTAATGGTTATGAAACTATTACTATAGATATTCTTCAACTCATCAAAACTGATAACAGGAAACCCTTCTAATGTAGTCCCCCATTTTTCGGGGTTATTATCACAAAATAAAATTTTGCTAAAATATTTTTTGATTGTATTTAAATAATAAATACCCCATGAACCTGCACCAAACAAAATAATTGGTTTATCAATTGGTCTTAACGTGTTTAATTCTTTCAATAGCCTAACGTCAGTTGGTTCCTTGACTAACATATCTAGCGAAAATTCATTTTCCATTTTTTTATCAACCCCTCAATCTACTACTGCATAACAAATAGTCTCGGTTCCATCGTTCCCATAATGTCGAAAATATAACTTGTACTCAGGTACAATTTTCTTCAGATATTTTGGGATTTCAATAACATCTAACAGATTATGATACACACAAATCGCAAGCTTCGGCTTAAATTTCTTTATTGTCATTTCTGCTCCTAATAGAGCTTCATACTCCGACCCTTCTATATCCATTTTTATAAAAGTAGTTGGTTTTCCATCAAGAAATTCATCAATAGAGATTACTGGGACTTTCACATTCCCAAATTCGCTTAATCCACTGTCCGTGCTATCTTTTGCCTCAAATTGAAGTTCATCCTTACAGCTCCAAAGGCCATAAGGTACAAGTTCAACATTACTTGAATTTGAAGTTCTAGTTAGGAATTCCTTGTGTTTAGTTTCCTCCGGTTCAAATGAGTATATTTTTATAAACTCACCTTTTGTCTGTTTAATAAACTCTTCTGCAGTATCACCAATAAAAGCTCCTCCATCGATAAACACTTCATTTTTTGAAAGACTAATGATCCCAGATTCAAAGTATTGAGGACTATCACTTTTCAGATGAATAAGATATTTTGGATCCATAGTGATACAGTAATTTAGTCTTTCCATAAACACTTCTTTAGATAAAGAGTCAGAAAGACTCCTGAACACTTCCTCGAATCCACTGAGATTATCCTTAATTACGTTATAATAATCTTCATAATTCGAAAAAGAAAAGAGATCCTTTATTAACTTATGTGCTAATGAATCTACTAAGTTTCCTCCAAGTCCGTTGTTTGTTAACTGAAGGAAAATGTCATCCCCATAATCTAACGAAGTAATTATAATATAACTTTCAGATATCCCTTCTTTTAATTCATTAGGACTTATGATGGGGATATTATTATAAATCTCTCCCCACTTTTGAGGGTTATTGTCACAAAAATATAACCTATCGTCTAATCCATATTTTCTAAACCATTGTAAATAAAATTTTCCAACGTTACCTGCACCGAAAAGCACAATTTTCTTATCTTTATCCTTCAATATAATAGACGATTTTTTCAGAAGTAATTCCAACGGATTTTGCTCCCTGGTCAGCAACTCTTGCAACGTTCCCTCTACCATTCATATTCATCCCTATCACTGTTTTTTAAATATTCTAAATAACGTTCAATTCCTGTTTCAATGTGGATTTGAGGCTTATATTGAAGCAATTCTTGCGCCTTTGTTATATCTGGACATCGTCGATTAGGATTATCAACCAAATATTCTTTATCACTATGTTCTTTGAATATTATATTTTCATTATAGTTGAATTGTTTTTTTCCTATACTTTGATATAACTGTGCTAATTCTAGGATGGTAATTTCAGGATAATTAGAACCAATATTAAATACCTCAAATCTTCCATAAAGCGCACATTTAATATAGCCGATTGTTGCATCAGCTATATAATCAAATGTCCTCGTTGGTTTACCATCAGAATAAATGATTATATTTTCCTGATTCATCACTGCCTTAGCAAAATCAGCTACAACCCTTTGGTCATTAATTCGCATTCCTGGACCGTAGTTGTTGAATGGACGTACCACTGTAATCGGCATATTAAATTCACGAGCGAAATTATAGCACAGTGTTTCCCCAAAACGCTTAGACTCATCGTAGCATGCTCTAGGTCCAACAGTATTGACGTTCCCCCAATAACTTTCTGGTGTGGGAATTTGGGAAGGATGAGGATCTCCATACCCTTCACTACTGGAATAGAATAACAAGCCTTTCAACTTCTTATTTTTATAATAATCCAATAATCTACGAAGTCCAGCTACATCTGCATCTATAGTTTCAATTGGATGTTTCCTGTAAAACACCGGAGATGCAAGAGAAGCCATATGGAAAATTAGATCTGCTTGTTCTGCAAAATTGAGATCACATGTGACTATATCCATTTCGCGAAGATCAAATAATGTATTACCTAAGATACGTTGAACCCATCTTGGATGTCCGAACATATAATTATCTATTCCATATACCTTCTTAATTCCGAGTTGTTCTCCATATATCGCAAAAAAGTGAATCAGTGAATACCCTAATGATCCAGCAAAACCTGTAACCAATATCGTTCTGCCGTTCAATTGGGATTTATCAAATGGAGTTAAGTTGTCATATATTAACTTCATATCTTGTTGAGTTATCATAGATATTTGCATGAGATTTCACCTCTATTATATTTGATACAAACTATTACCATATCTTCCATGGGGCATTCCCTGCTCTCCAGAGATTCTCCAAAATACCTTTGTCGCGTTGAGTATCCATACACTGCCAAAAACCATAATGCTTATAAGCATCCAATTTGCCCTCGTTGGCTACTTTAGTTAATGTATTACTTTCAAATACAGTATTGTCATCATCAATATAATCAAAGATATCAGGTTCAATCACCATAAAACCGCCATTAATCCAACCTCCGTCTTCCTTGGATTTTTCTGCAAATCGTTCAACTCGATTCGTTCCCTCCTCAATATCTAGTACACCGAACCGACCACCTGGTTGAATAGCTGTCATTGTAACAAATCCACCTTTTTGTATATGGTAATTCTCCAAATCACTAATATTAATATCAGAGACCCCATCACCATATGTCAACATAAATCGTTCGTCACTGACATACTTTTTAATTCTTTTAATTCTCCCCCCTGTCATAGTGTCCAGTCCTGTATCTACCAGAGTTACACGCCATGGCTCAGAGACATTATTATGAATTGTAAAAAGATTTTCATTAGCGAAGTCGAAGGTAACATCTGAGGCATGAAGATAGTAATCAGCAAAAAACTCTTTTATTATATAGCCTTTATATCCCAAACAAATCACAAAATCATTGTATCCATAATAACTATAATTTTTCATAATATGCCACAAGATTGGTTTGTCACCAATTTCAATCATCGGTTTTGGTTTTAAATGACTTTCTTCGCTTATTCTAGTACCATATCCACCAGCTAAAATCACAACTTTCACAGTTTACCATCTCCCATATTACTCTGAAGTTCTCTTGCTATTTCCATTCTTTTTGTATTATCAACACAGATATCCAAAGCTTCATACCATATTTCCCTTGCTTGTTGTTTTAGTCCCGCTCCCTCTAAGGTGCGAGCCACTATAACTAAAACATCACAATCGTCAGAATAAAAAACTTTTAACACCTCTGCTGTTTCAACTGCTGTGATTAAATCATCGTTCTCCATTAATAGCTGCAACTTATACAGTAAAGCTTTCCTATTTAAGGGACAAACCTCAAGAACATTAAATAAAAGATCAATAGCTTCGTCATAATTATTGTTATCAATAAGTTCAGAAATATGTGAATTCATCTTTTCTATTACCTCTATTTCTATCTGTGGACTTAATTGTTTGAGTTCTTCTTTTAACAAGTCATAATCCGGATTCCCCACTTTCTCATCGCATAACTCTATTGCTTTATCGAACCGGGAATTAACAATTTCTCTTAGGATGAGTGCATTTGATGCCAAGAATTGGCTATGGATATTGTTTTTTTCAAGATGTAAAAAGTAATTATTCCTTACACTCGACAAAAAGGGGTATAAGAACATTACTCCAAAGCAAGTTGTATTATTTTTATCACATATAGATGACATATATAGTAAAAATGCATTTTGTTTATTCCCCTCACTAGAATTAACCATTTGAATTGCTGTAAATAATCTATACACATAGTTTGTTAATAAAATTGGTAATGGTTCGTTTTTATATTTTCCAATTATTAAGTCCATCGCCTTTTCTACTATCGAAAATAAGTGAGAGAGTAGATTTTTCTCTGTAAACACTTCAACTAAAACCTCATTAGTTAAAATCAACTCTATACCCTTGAGCTTATCTTCTATGTGGACACTTTCTGATTTAGATGTAATCTCTAAACAAACTTGTATTGAAAAAAACATTTTCTCTACAATAAAATTAAAATTTCTCTCACTCAGTTTATTCCAGCCTTCTAAGAGTTCCTTCATGTTCTGATAAATCAGAACATAATCAAGGTAACGATCCTTATCAATTTGTGAATGGTAATACGAATTTTGTCTAATTCTATAATGGTGAAGAGTTTTATTAACTCCTACTACAGAATTGGTGAACCTCAACATTTCCATAGAAAACAATGTATCATCGGCATGCTTCAGCATTTTGGAATGGTTCCGTCTATACTCCAATAGTTCCATCAACAAGGAGACCTTTACCAACTTTCCCCATTCAACGCTGAACATAAAATAGATTTCAGGAAACACATCTCCCAATTGACTAATATCTTCTGCATATAAATCTGGGCACCGACGTGTCTCTCGCGGTTGGACATCGCCCTCATAAAACTTTTCAGTTCCCGCCACAGCTATATCGGCATTATATTTTTCTGCAGTACTATAAAGTTCTTTTAAAAAATCAACATGAAGATAATCATCACTATCCAGTACACACCAATATTTTGATTGAAGATTATTGATAGATTCAACAAACTCCGGATGCAAATCTTCATTATTTATAATGCTATTTCTTTCACTTTTAAATAATTTTATTCTGCTATCTTTTAGTGCATATTCCTTTAGTATTTCTCCAGTCTTATCAGTAGAGCCATTGTCGATGACTAACCATTCAAAGTTGGTAAACGTCTGATTCAACACACTCTCAGCACATTCCCTTATATACTTCTCAACATTATAGGCCACTGTCTGTATTGTTATTATCGGAATTCCACTTGAGATCGCTTGAAGAGAATTACAATTACTGTGGTCTGGCATCTTAATTTTAACAAGCTTAACCAATCCCTCACAAACTTCTTGTACCTCTTCATCAAAAATAGATTTCATTTTTCCGATTCTGACGTTGATATCTTTCAGACCGTCACTAATACGAATAAAAATATCCGGTTCCATCGAATGAAGCCATTCTTGATATTGTCGCAAGACCGATAATTGCGTAGGAACATGATCACTAAGCAAGCCGTTTGCTAAAAAGCTGAATAAATTTCGAAATAAATAGCTGTCAAGATAATATGCATAAAGTTCATTCCTGGTATGATCATTTCCATCCCAATTCTGGAATTGTTTCTCCACCAATTTAAACACCTGAATAATATCTGATAAGTAATTCTCTGGCACAAAGTGAGTAGGCTGTGTAATCTGTCCTTCTCTTTTTCTGTAGTGATACAGCACTAAATCTAATAAATATATCTTCTCTGCCTTCAAATAAGCCCGTGTTATAAACACTTGGTCTTCGCCAAAATTAATATTTTCAGGGAAACTGTTATCCTTCAATAAATCTTTCTTGAAAAGCTTCCCCCAACAATATGGAATTTGAAACAACTCAGGGTGGGTAACGATATCCTTATGTCCCTTTTCCTTCAAGCGAGGAAAGTTACCAAATATCCAAGCTAGTTCTTTCATTTGACTGTTAAACATCTCATGGTGTCCGACGACCAAATCAGCTTGTTCTCTTACCGCAGTCTCCATTAACAATTCCAAAGCATTTTGGGTAATTAAATCATCTGCATCAATAAAGAAAATATATTTCCCTTTAGCCCATTGCAATCCATGATTCCTTGCTGCAGATGGCCCTTTTACAATTTCCTGTTTCAGCAAAATGATCCGTTTGTCTTGTTTTGCATATGCAGATGCAATCTCATAGCTTTGGTCTAAAGAATTATCGTCAATAATTATTAATTCAAAGTCACCCATCGACTGCATTAAAACTGATTCAATAGATTCTGCAATATACTCCTGAACATTATACATTGGCATAATCACACTAACTCTAATATCATCTATCGCCATCTTAGTCACCTTTCATATTAGAAATGTCCTTATCAACTATGCAAACAGTTCTAATCATTGTACCCCTTCGTCAAGAGAATGTTTAACTTTCTGAAGCCATTCATAAATTGCCGGAGTTTGCTTATTGGCAGATTTCAAATAGTGATAAGCCCTATCCAAATTTCCGTTTTGGATATGAACAAAAGCAAGGTGAAGAATCGTAGGTTCAAAATCCGGATCATATTCTAGTGATTTATTTAGTAAAGTCACTGCTGGTTCGGATTGGTCTTTCTGATAGCAGTGGACCGCGACAAGATTTAATGTATTACTTTTGTCTATGATGTCATCCTCCACAATACTCAATACATCCTCTACCCTTACTATCTTGTTACGTAATCGTTCTGATATTTCTGTAATATTATTTTCCCGTTCCACGTTATATTCAACTCTAAGTAATAGCAACTTTAGTAGTTTTAAATCTTCAGATTTCTGAGAGATCTCTACTTCCATTTTAATAATCCATTGTTGTACCTCTTCGTTTTTGTCATGCACTTGCTTCAACCAACGAAGAGAATCTTCTGTATCACCAAGTACATAAGTTAGAGTTCCTAAATTGAATAGCGTACTTGAATCCATCGGTTCAAGCTCATAGGCTTTGTTCAAATATAATAGGGCATCATCATATTTTTTTCGTTCAAGACTCTCAATTGCCAAAAGATTAAGTAATGGAATAGCCGGACCATTGTAGATTTCTATTGCCTTCACATTAGGACTTGGATAATATTGCAAAATACGTTCTAATTTTTCTTCAGTATATGCAGTAATCAAATCGTTAAATAACGTATGGAGCAACGAAGTCTCGGGCAATCGTCTAGCTACCATAATAAACTTAGAAATGTGAAATTGTTGCTGTACCACAGGACTCATTAATGATTTGGTTTGATTAAACAGCGCAATATCTCTATCATCTAAGGGCTTTTCAAAAGTTGCTACAGTTGGTTGATAAAAACTATTATTCTCAATAAATATTGATATATCGGATAGGCTTGGCTGAAGTCCGTAATGCTTACTCGTAACCTCTTCCGAAAAAAGGATCCTAAATGCTTCACAAGAACGATTATTCGCTAGTTCAATAATAAATTCGCCATCTTCATGTAAATAATCAAGCATTAATTTCAAAGACTTAAGTGGATGACTGGCTTCAAAGAATTGCGGTGTCACTAGAATATGATCAAAACTTCTTCTTTCAAATCGACTAAGTTGTTCAGAAAATGAACCCAGGCCTACATCTCCCACTAGACTAGCTAGGTACCTCTGAACATCATCCGTTTCAATCCCATAAACTTCTGCCTCAGGATATAGATTTGATAATTTCATAAGTGACGAGCCACACCCGCAGCCAACCATCAAAATCCGCTGTGTTTGTCCCTTTGGTTTCAACTGAGCAAGCAAGTCCATTGCTGGAAGAGTTGATTGTGGATCGAAGGACCATTTATCATA
Organism: Paenibacillus crassostreae; assembly: GCF_001857945.1. NCBI lineage: Bacteria > Bacillati > Bacillota > Bacilli > Caryophanales > Paenibacillaceae > Paenibacillus > Paenibacillus crassostreae. The sequence continues at coordinate 3,108,890 of NZ_CP017770.1, read as the reverse complement.
AAATAATGGTGCTCCACTATTATTTTCTTGTAACTGACTGTAATGGTGAACATACACACTTTTACATAACGCACTTTTATAACCCGCTTCAAGTAGACGCAAACAATAATCTTTCATGAAAGATTTCGGTTCCAACTCTTCATCTAAGGGCCCTACCTTGTTCAAGGCTGACCTTTTTATTAAAAAACAGAAGTCAGAAATAACTAGTTTTTTCTCAAAAAATCCATTCACTAGTCCATTTCGATACTGTTCATTTGCAAATATCAGTAAATCATTCATTGTAGAATAATCAGCATCAATCATCTGATTATCACCTGTGAAATAATTTGTTAATGGGCCAACAACCGCTATATCTTCTGACACAAACAAACATTGCATTAAATTCGTCAACCAGTTCTCCGTAACGACTGTATTAGAATGTAAGAATACGATTTGATCGCCTCTGGAAATGTGGATGACTCCGTTCCACGCTTCTTGCAACTTGGCATTATCTTTGCAAGAAGATATTACGATATCCGTCTGCTCAGTAAACCAATCTATAGATTCTTCACTAGCGTTGGAGTTCACAATTGCTATAATCTCATAAGTACCAGGTTCCGTGAATGACCGGATGCTATTGATACATTCTTCTATATATGATATCTCGCTATTGCAATACAGGATAATACTTGTATGTTCCATTTATAGACCCCTTTAGTATCGAATTACCAACATTTTCTGATGAAATATATTTCAAAATAACGAATAATTTTCCTTGCCCATCAGACTCGCGATATATTCAAATTACTATTGATACTTGCTAATAAGAGCTCAGATTCACTATCTTTCTCATTCATCATATTTAAGAACGTTAATGCCTCCTGATCCGCTCCAACCTGATGAAGTATATAAGCAAAGTTAAACAATGTCAGTTGGTGAGTGTTATCAATTTCAAGAGATGCATTCAACAACGGAATGATATCATCAAATAATCCATGACGATAAAAAGCACGTGCGAGATAATTGAAAAGTCCTTGCTTATCAACTTTCATATTTGAAATAGCGCTCACTAGAATGGTAATATTAATTTCGTTATTCTCCATACCTTCTAGGATATAAGACAAATTTTCTTCATTATCTATTCCATTACTTATCTCAATTAATCTTCGTTCAAATAAATACTCACTAGAATTATTCACTTTAAATAAATAATGAGTAGCAAGCATTTGCTCCTTCTCCAGAACAGAAGTAGCCCTTGCAATATTATTAACCCATTCTTCCATTTCGTTAATTACTTTCCTAGTTACAGGGAAGTATTGTATGCTCTTGAATCCAGAAGAATTAAATAACTTCACACTCTCAGATAGTGTGAAAAAACGTAGATTATTATGACTTAGCGGACCAGTATTACTATAGGTCCAGTTACCATCTAACAAAGAGTGTATTACGTTGTAATGCATTACATTAGAAATACTAGCAATAATTTGCCCATCTATTTTCAAATATTTTCTTAATTTGATTAAGGTCTCCAACGGATTCATTAACTCTTCTAAAACAGAACCTAAAAAAATATAATCGAAATATTGTTCTGGATAATACAGTAGTTTTTCTACATCCGCTGTTGTAACGTTGGCAATTTCTGCAGCAATTGCAGCTGCTTGGGGATTACGCTCAACTCCATATAGTTTTGCCTCCGGATATAAATTCCGAAGTTGCAACAATGTAGCCCCACAGCCACATCCTACATCCAAGACAGAGAATTGTTCAGAATGATCTCTATCATCAATTAGAGATATCAGATCATGTCTGGTTGCTGAATCTAAATATGAATGGAAACCCCATTTATCGACAAACTTTTTACGGTTTTCTTCTAGCAATACTGTGTATGTCTCTTTCATTTCACCAAAGGAGACAGAACCATAATGATGAATAAATACATTATTACAGAATATGATTTTTTTCCCGTTCTGGATTATGCGAAAACTATAATCAGTATCCTCACAATTACCAGGACTAAACCGCTCATCTAACAGACCAATATCTTCAACCACATTACGCTTAATTAGCATAGCAAACCCTATTAATTTTAGTCTTTTCTCCCATTTAGATGAATCGTTACTATTATATGATCTTGCAAAATCCCAAAGCTCATCTGCCGTATTATAATTCACAGATACTTCACCATTATGGGTAGGACCTACAGCACCAATATCTGGCGAACTGTGAAGACACTCCTGTAAGAGGGCTAGCCAGTTTTCTGTAACAAGCACATCATTATTCAGTAACAGAATATCACCTGAGGATGTTAATTCTATCCCTTGATTACACCCTTTAGGAAAGCCCACATTCTCTTCATTAAATATCGTTAATATGTCTGTCTGATCAGCTAACCACTCTCTTGTTCCATCCGTCGAACAGTTATCTACTATTATGATCTGATAGGTACCACGTTCTGTATATCTTCTAATACTCTCTATACATGTTTGTGTATATTCGAGTTTGTTATACGTCAGAATTATTATATTAGTTCTTGTTTGTTCATACTGATTACGTTTCGACATATCCGCTTTCTCCAACCCCTTATTTAAAATATTTATTTCTTTCATTAATAGAGAACGGGAATACTAGCGTACCGACATAATCTTATCTATTAATTCGAGTGTACCACTATCTTTGTCACCTATTCTTTCTAGATAACTTAAGGCCAATTCTATTTCGTTAGCTTCATAAAGGATAAATCCCATATTGTATAATGAATCCTTGTGATCTGTATCTATAGATAATGACTTGGATAATAGTGGGATAACCCCATCAAATAATCCTTCTCCATACAATTTAATAGCTACATAGTTGTAAGCTTCCGGTTTATTCTTTGAAAATAATTCAATGGACTTAATAATCTCTTCATATGAGATTGTATCTTCTTTTAATAGGCTTATGACTCTCTCTATATCAACTTCCCGATCAAGAGCTTTACCAATAACACTCAATATTTGACCTACTTCATGTATCGGGTCATTCTTCACAGCTTTAACCATATATTGATAAACCTTATATTGATATTCTAACCTCGAACTACCTACACTAATTAACTTTGAAATCCATTCTTCATCTTCCTTCGGAATGGCAAGTATTTTACCGTTGTAACTCATATCAATAAATCCAGCGCCTTTAAACATTTGTTCAATTTCATATAATGTAAAAAACCTTAAATGGGTCCGGTCTAGTAGACCCGCATCTGTATAATTCCAACGACCCAATAAAGTATCACGCAGAACAGTATAATGCATAACATTAGGTATACTTGCTAGAACCTTTCCATTCTGCTTAAGATACTTCTTCAAGTTTTCCAGTACTGACCAGGGATCATTCAAGTGTTCCAACACATCAGGAAGAATGATATAATCAAAAAAATCAGGATCAAACTCTAGCTGATGTTCAACATTAGAAGCACTTACATTAGCAAATAGCGAGGCAATCTCTGCGGAGTTTTCATTCAGTTCAATACCATACAGATCTGCGTTTTTATATCGATTTTTTATTTCAAGAAGGGTCCCACCACAAGCACAACCAATTTCTAAAACTTTTATATTCTCGCTAGGCTCATGAGTGTCCATTAAATTAACGACATCGCTTCTGATGTAAGTGGAATATCTTGAATCAAATCCCCACTTTTCCTTAAATACCCTAGCACTATTTTGCATAATTTGATGAAATTCAGAAGTATTCTCATCAAAAGTTGCATGCCCATGATGATGAACAAAAGTATCTTTACATAATAAAAGCTTATAACCAGCCTGCATGATGCGAAAGGAATAATCATCGTCTTCAAAATTGCCTGGTGTAAAAATTTCATCTAAAAAACCAATTTGATTAACGACTTCCCGTTTGATAAGCATACAAAAGGCAATTAACTTAAGTCGTTGTTCCCATTTACTCGGATTATGAGCATTAAATTGTTTGGCAAAATTCTGCATATCATCTATCGTTTTATAGTTAACTTCAATACTCTGATAATATGGACATTCGTTACTAACAGGTCCCACAGCTCCCACTTCATCTGAACTATATAACCCTAGTAGCATATTTTCCAACCAATATTCTGTTACAATCACATCATTGTTCAGTAGCAATATAGTGTCACCACTTGCTATCTCCATGCCCTGGTTACAACCTTTCGGGAAACCTACATTCTCATTATTGAATACTGTAATGATGTCATTTTGTTCCGACAACCACTCACGTGTCCCATCCGTTGAGTTATTATCCACAACTATGATTTCGTAGGTTCCTGACTCAGTGAAATCTCTGATACTTTGAATGCAATCGAGAGTAAATTCAAGTTTGTTATATGTTAATATAATTATACTTGTCCTTTTCATTAAATTACCCACTTCCTATGTATGATTTAATATCGTACCCACTATTATCCTAAATTAATTAATCTATCAAGCGAAGGTTTATAATCATATGCAGTTGCCTTCACATATTGCTCTTTTGCCTTTTGAATATTTCCAACCACTTCGTAGAACACACCCAAATTATGATGTGCTGCAAAACTTCCGGTACCTATAACACTGCCTTCTAGGCCCGTTTCTCCAATTTCTATAGCACATAAGTAAAAACGTTCGATATAAGGAAGTAGCTTACCATACTGATCGGGGTTACTGAGAATCAATTCTAACAAATATAGGCCTGATACAAACTGGAAATCCGCAAAACTCTTAAGAAATTCTTCTTCGTTCTCAATAACTACTAAACCATCTGACAAATGACCTGAGGACATAATCGCATACATAAAATTAACTATTAGGCTCGGTGCATATCCTTCTTTATGGGTTATTAATGAATAAGCCTTCTTTAAATGAAGGTAGCTATCCTCATGATTTTCTAATCCACGATATTCTTTAGCGATTTGATAATGGTAATATGGGTTATTCGGATTATCTGTAATCTCTTGTTTGAGAATTGGTATATTTCGATCCGACTTTTTCTGTTGAAAGTAACCGTCATGTTGTACTTCAACATCTACAATAATACGCGGAAGATTCGACACCACTTGTTCGTGTATTCTCCCCATGTACCGACAAGAAGAGGGTAACAGTCTGGAAATATAGTTTTGTTCAAAACTAATCCCATCGGATCCCATAAACTTATCCACTATCTTTACTCTTCCTATTGCAGGTTCACCTTTTATGAATTGTTGTATAACGTTTCCACAATTATTAGAAATGTACTCATCCGCGTCCAATACAAGATTCCACTGACTTGTGGACTTCGATAATGCAAAATTTCTCGCTTCCGCGAAATCACCATTCCATTGGTAATCAAATATCAATGCTCCATATTTTAATGCAATTTGTTTGGTACTATCGGTTGATCCTGTATCTACAATTACAACTTCATTGACAGAGGATACAATGCTACTCAAACAACGTTCCAGTGTGCTCTCTTCATTTTTGACAATCATGACTAGGGATAGCGTTTGTTTCATAATATTAATACCCCTTTTGATAACTTTTAATATTAATATCGGCTATTTTGTCGAATTACTAAAGCTTTCTACTAAAATATACAGTTTGAATCTTTTCCCAATACCGTACTAAGTATATTCCCCTTTATTCATTCACTCATTTAACCGATATAATAAATATATAAAGATTAAAACCCGTATTATGAAAGGATCTCGCATGACTACTGATAAAATTAAAATTACGATGTTCCATACATCTTCTTCCGGCTCAAATAATTATTACCTTTATCATGCTGCCAACGAAGAACTGAGAAGAAAATATGAGATTGAGCTACTTTCACCGCTTGAAGCACGATATAATCGCAATCTGAATCATAGTGATGTTTATATAACAACCCACGGTGAACACGTTCCTAGAAATGACAAGGTGAATATTGAGCTGTGGCATGGCTTCCCTCTCAAGGGTATGGCCAAGATGGATAAACAAGAAGAAGCATCAGATGAACATATTCGAAATTATTGGTCTAATGTAGATATGATTATGTCTTATTCTACGTTATACAATACGGCAATGAATGCTTGTAACGGTGCACGTATACATCAATATCACATCACCGGTGTCCCTAGAAATGATGCTCTATTTGCAGGGAACAGCAGAGATAATTTAACGAAAGTACTTCCCCAATGGAAGGATGCTGCGGAGACGGTTATTTTCTTCATGCCTACATTCCGGAATTCTATTATTACTCCAGATAAAAAAGAAGGTGGAAAGAACTTTAGTAATCTCTTCGGACTTTCCGACTTCAATAAGAGTCAACTCTTGGAGTTCTTGCAGCTGAATAACATCACGCTGATCATCAAGCTTCACCCTTTTGAGGAAAATTATTTCGCTAATGAATTACAGGAGCTCTCTACACAGCGTATCTATACCTTGAACGACAAACATTTAGAAAAAGCAGGTATGGACCTCTATGATGTACTTGGTTCAGCAGATATGTTACTTACTGATTATTCATCCGTGTATATCGACTATCTACTGTTAGATCGCCCAGTGATATTCTTACCTACAGACTTAGACGATTATAGAGCGAATCGCGGTTTATTGTTTGAGCCATACGACTTCTGGACACCAGGACCTAAGATCGATACACAACTAGAGCTACAAGATACAATCGCTCAATATTTGGAGGAACCTACGTGGTATAGTCACGATAGAAAAACAATTCTTAATCTAACCCACAAATATCAGGATCAGCACTCTTCTATAAGAATTTGGGAAGTAATAGATCGATATATTCAGGAAAATAACGATGAAATCTACCACAGACGTGAAATATCATTGCAACATCGTGAACTACAACAACAAATTAAGCATAAAATCCAAGAAATTATCGAGCAGGGACATCTCGCACAAGCAAATGAAGCTATTCAACAATACCTGGAAAGCAACTCACCTGATCCTGATATCTTCTCTATGAATGGCATGTTGCATTTGTTAAATAACGATCCACAAGAAGCAATCAAATCCTTCCAGGCAGGACACCAGCACTACCCTTGGGATGAAGACCTTCTGTACAACCTGGGTTATGTATATGAAATGATTGGAGATCTAAAGCTTGCGGTTCAACATTATCAAGAATCTTTAAGACAAAGCTCACGTCCTGATATGACGGCCTTATTGAATGATAAACTTGCTTCATTAAACACTACGAGGTAAGGAGGATATTCTATGAAAAAGGTAATCACTTACGGAACATTTGACTTGCTCCATTATGGCCATATACTCTTGCTTCAACGCGCCAAAGAATTTGGCGATCATCTAACCGTTGCTCTTTCAACAGATGATTTCAATTCTATTAAAGAAAAGAAAGCTTACTTCTCTTACGAAAAGCGTAAAATGATGCTTGAAGCTATTAAATATGTGGATGAAGTGATACCTGAACAACACTGGGAGCAAAAACAGATTGACATAGAGCAATTAAATATTGATGTGTTTGTCATGGGGGATGACTGGGCTGGTAAGTTTGACGAATTAAAACCCTTTTGCCAAGTAGTGTACCTTGAAAGAACACCTGATATATCTACGACTTCAATCAAAACAGAGCTTAATCAGAAATAAATCCTTGGTTCACGAAATATTGAGTACACAAAAAAACGCTCTATAGGAAATGGTTGTTGATACTTCCATTTCACTAAAAGGAACGTTTTTTTGTTTACGCTAAAAATAATGTTTTAGAATAACAGCAAACGACAATTTCAAAAATCACAGACTGTTTTTCTCTTTGATGATCAAGTTGAGTAATTCAGGATTGTTTGCTTTAGATTGAGCAATATTTAAATAGCGAGTTGCTTTTTCCTTATCAATAACACTCATTTCTCTACCTAGATGTAACCATAATCTAGCATTATCATTGTCCTCACCTAAATTTTTTATTAATAGTTCAATATTTCGCTTTTTTTTAGCTTTAATATCAACCAAATTGATATCGTATCCATCATGCAATAAATGAATATCACTTTGAATTCTAGGTATATCACCAAATGTTATTTGTTCATGAATCATATCCTTATACCGTAAATTACTAGGGAATAGACGAACATATCCCACAGGGATAACCTCCACAATTTCCCCAGCAACCGTATTATCATAGATAATATCATAAACGCATTTTTGACCTATAGAATTCATTGAATCCACGTAAGATCTAATTTTATGGTGATCCTCCAATGGTAATACATCATCAGAATCAACAATAAATACCCATTCATTGCTCACTTGGTCTAGTGAATAATTTCGTGCAGCTGAAAAGTCATTAACCCATTCGAAATGAAACAACTTCACATGGTCGTATTTCTGCACATAAGACTCTACAATTTGAATAGAACGATCTGTTGAACCTGTATCTACAACAATAATTTCATCTACAGCAGTTAAAATACTATCCAAGCACCTTGAAACACATCGTTCTGAATTCTTGATGATCATTGCTGCAGAAACACTCATAAATGGCCACCCTTTATTTGTTTCTTCTCTTGATTAATGAAATCTCGTACAAATATTATATCAACGAATTGTGGAAATTCCGCACTAAATTTTGTTATATATTGGGATTTTCTTTCCTTATTAGCATATCGTATTAATGAATAATATAGATTTTTAGTCTTAGGCTCTAGCATTACGGCTTCACCGAAAAATCCCGCAGCATCCTCGTAATAATGTTGATTAACATGATACCTTCCCAAATTCACCAAGCTTGTGAAATCCAGTTGCTGTTCCGACAGTAGAATTGAGTAATAATTCAATGCCATCTCCGTTAGATTCAATTTATAGAAGTAATTAGCCAACTGATTGATCAATTCAGATGATCTCATGACATTTATAAATTGATCGAATTTCTCGAAATCTTTGATTAAGAATAGTTGTTTCGCTACAAGAAATAACGAGCTTGCATGACTCTTTAAGACTTGCTCATCTGGAAGATTCTCTTCTAATATCATTGCAACGATGATTGTAGTCAATATAGGGACCTCATCATTCTGAAGCTCATCAACCACTTGTATAAGTTTTAAGTGGTTATTCCAGTGTATTGCACCAACAGCGGCTTGAACCCACAACTGTAGTTGGTTGTCTATATCAAGCTCCTGATTCGAAAGAGATATTTCCAACCACATCTCTTTATTATCCGTTATAACAGCGAGACGCATTTGATCCAACGAACTGAGATGATCCAACGATCCTATAGATTCTAAATAATAACGAACCAATTCTACCTGTCCAAGAACAAGCGATACTTTAAATAACAGATTACAATCAGCTTTATCACGTATATCATATATCTTGTTCAACAAGCTGATCACTGAATCTGGAGTGTCATTCTGACAAAGCCACTCTACCAGCTTTAACAGCACTTGTGGATTTTTATTATTTTTCTGTAGTAATTTAGATAACCAATATATAGCCTGCTGATTGTCATTTAACTGGAAGTATAATTCCACTAGTCTCAACACTGGAGTCTCAAAGCTATACGATGGTTCAACGAGCCAAATTTCCTGATCCATACTTGCCCTTTGCTCCGCAACATTAATCGCTTCAAGGTAGCAGGACATAGCCTGCTCGAAGAATCCCATCGTTTCATACTGAATGCCCTTAATTGTATGATAGTCAGCATAATTAGAAAATTTAGATAGTTGATTATTCGTATATTTATCAACCAGATCCAATCGCTTCTGTGTGAAATATAGACTTATAAGTCCAACTAAACAGTGAGGATACCAAGCTGAATTTAGGTTTGTTTCCTGCAATGCCAGTTCATAACAACGAATGGCCTCTTCCTCATTCTTCGCATAGCGATACTGATTGCCCAGTGTAAACCAATCATAATCACTCATATTATCGTGTTTCTTCATCTCGTTAAAGATTGACATATTACGCTCATGTTTATTCTTCTCAGTCACTCGCTGAATCTGATAACCTGTATGATAAATATTCAGAGCGATACTTTTATGATAAAGTTCTCCAAGTTGAGCTCGCGTTAGTTGCTCATGAATCGGACGTTCAAAGTAAATTCCTTTAAAGTTAGGAAATAATCGAGTTACAGGTGATGTCGTAATCTCATCTTGATATTCTTTATCACCAGTAAAATTAATCACGGGAAGTGTATAAGCAAGATGCTCTACTGGCTTCTCTTTATTTAAGAACTCATTCCACTTGTCATAATCATCTTCTGCCAAGTATTCATCCGCATCAAGTACTAATATCCATTTTCCTGATGCATGGAGGATCGACTCATTACGAGCGGCTGCAAAATCATTGGACCATGAGAAATCAAACAACTTCGCATTATATTGGGTAGCTATTTCTTTAGTTCGATCTGTAGAACCCGTATCGACAATAATAATCTCATCGGCTAACCTCGTTACGCTATCTAAACAGCGGGGTAATAGCTTCTCTTCGTCTCTCACAATCATACATACGCTAAGTCGCTTCATTACAACAACCCCAACCTTATAAATTATTTCTTATGATCGATAAACATACTCTCTACAGTGTACCCCGAATCGTAGGCATTCTTTTGTTCTTTGACTGCTCCTTGATTCAGTAACCACTCACTGGCTTGCTGTTTCAAAGCATTCATAGTTGAAAGTATAACTTCATCAGATTCGATTATTTTCCGTAGACGTTGTTTATCTTCACTGGTAAGATCCCCCTGACTCATTTCCAACTGATGAACAAGTTGTTCTCTTCGCTCAGAGAACGTAACAAATTCTTCATAATCCACTTGCTCAATTCGTTGAATTAATGTCGTAGTTAGTTCTTCTAATTCAGAGACCTGCTCATTAATAATATTCATCAGACATTATCCACGTTAGCATTTAACGACTTACTTGCCGTATCCCATGCCTCACGTAAGTCTAATAAATATGAAAGAACCTCTTCAGCAGGCTTTTTATTTTTTTTCATATTAGCATTGATCAATTGATGAATCATATATTCATAGACCTGAGATAGGTTCTTAGCGATCGGATAATCGAAATTTAAGGCAGCTGTCAATTCATGAATAACAGCCTGAGCTTTGCACAAATTTGTATTTGTTTTTTCAAAGTTTCCTTCCTCAATCCCCGAGATACCCATTCTCACAAAACGAATTGCACCATCATAAAGCATCAGCAGAAGTTGGCTAGGTGGCGCAGTGTGTAGTTGGGTTTGTTGATACCTTTGGTGAGGTGATGTTATCAAAATTATTTCTCTCCCTTATCTTAAGATAGCATACTAGTTAAACTGCCCGACGTACTATTAAACTTGTTAATTGCAGTTTCCATGGCTGAAAATTGTTTGTAATAACGTGTTTCCAACAATGTTAAGCGTCTATTCACTTCTGTTATACGCGTATCAAAGTTTCTTAACTGATCACCCATTTGGCTATTCACAAGGAATGCTGTTGTTAAGTCACTACTGTATTTGGATGTCCCTGCTTTATCGTACAATGAAGTCAAAGCCACATTATTAATTTTCTTTACTCTATTAAAAATACCATCATTTTCAGTAGATTTAGTTGTCGATGAATTGTCTGTTTGCCCGAATAATGCATATACATCTTCAGGATTTTCTGCAAGTGCCGCTCTAAGCTTGGTTTCGTCGAGGATTAGCTTACCCTTCTCGCTATAACTTCCGGTAGTGATTCCTATTTGTGTGATGTTGATTGTTTTATTTACTAATTCTCCTTTTGAATTCAACACCATTTCGGGTAAAGTCACATTACCAATAAGATCAGCTCTCATGTCACTGAGCGTTTTATCTATAATAGAATCACTTTTCAGCATACCACTCTTTGCTTTTGTTTCCCAAAGCTTAACCTCATCTTCGGTCATATCTGCCTTCTGCTCTGTCGTTAACGGAGTATATGTTCTATAACGTTCCTCTGATGTCTTGCCATTCAGAGTGGATAGGGTTGCATTGTAAGAGTCAACAAAGGATTTAATCGTATCAAACATCTTGTCTGTATCCTGAGACACTTGGATTTGCGATGTCTGACCAGCGGGAGTAGCACCATTTATTGAAATTGTGACTCCATTGACAGTGAAAGTGTTTGAGGATTGTGTTGTTACTATCCCGTTAATGGTTACTTTTGCGTCGCTTCCATTTTTCACAGCAGCCGTCGTTATTCCAATACTAGTTAGAAGTCCTCCTGAAACTGTAATCCCAGAATCGCCAGTCGTACTACTAGTTAAGGACATTTGACCAGATGTCTGGTCATATACAGCAGTAACACCTGTCGTCTTATCATTGTTAATTTTACTAACCAGAGAATCAATTGTTTCATCTGATTTGAATTCAATTGTGCCGTTGCCTATCTTAATATTAGTTTCCGTCCCAGAGTAAAGTTCAGAAATCTTAGTTGCACCAGGTTTAGCTGAAGCTGTAGTTGATACAACAGACGACGCAGATGCTAAACTACCCACACTTACATTCAAAACCGAGTTCGTAGCCGCTCCTGTCGTTGTTGCAGTTATATTAGAAGCACCGGTAACTGTAGCCTTCTTCGCATTAATTGAACTACTGAGATTGAATGTTGACAACTTCTCATTCAGACTAACTAATGTGGTACTTACTTGACGGTATCCCTCGCGTTTCCATTCCGTTATCTGCTTCTGCTGATTCAAATTATTCAACGGATACTTCGCCGCTGTCATTAAAGTTTTAACCATTGCATCAACATCCATGCCTGATGCTAGTCCACTAATTCTTACTACCATTTCAATTCCTCCTTGTTATACTTTATCATCAACAATAAGCCCGTTTAATTTCATCATGTTTGCTGCAACATCTAGAATCTTCTCCGATGGGATCTCACGAATTAGATCACCCGTTTGCTTATTGAATACTTTAACCATAATTGCATTTGTATCCTTGTGAACGGAGATCTCAAATGATTTCTCTGGGCCCTGTACAGCCTCTATAACCTTCTCTAATTGCTGAACGATCTGCTTTTCATTTTCACCTGATAGGCTGACACTTACCTTTGCTGGCTCACTACTACTTGCTACTGGAGAAACTACGACATCTTCATTACTACTCTTAGTTGATGAGACATTTCTATTTCCCATCACAATGGGATTCCCTGACATTATTCTATTATCCATAGATTGCTCCTCCTTATATGTATTTGGGTAATCATCTTGTTCGTCTCGGGTTAGTTACTATATATATCGGAAAATGATGACGATTTATGAAGAATAAATAAAAGAAAAGAGACCTTGAATTTCAAGGTCTCTTTGAAAAAGAAAACGAATATTAACGAAGTACAGATAGAATACCTTGTGGAGCTGAATTTGCTTGTGCCAACATCGATTGAGATGCTTGCAACAAGATGTTGTTCTTAGAAAGAGCAACCATTTCCTTAGCCATATCAGTATCACGAATACGTGATTCAGCAGCTGTTAAGTTCTCTACTACTGTACCTAAGTTGTTTGAAGTGTATTCCAAACGGTTTTGTACAGCACCAAGTTTAGCGCGTTCTGTCGATACGCTATTGATTGCCGTTTCAATTTTACTCAATGAACTTGATGATCCCAATGTACTAAAATTAGTAGTCGAAATACTACCGATTGAAATAGATCCAGTAGCTTTATCATTAACTGTGATCGTAGCACCTTTAGTAATACTGATACCATTGAATGTAGTTTGAGTCATGATATTATCAATTTGAGCACCTAGCTCAGAAAGCTCTGCATTGATGTTAGTCTTGTCATTGGAGCTATAAGTTCCACTTGTCTTCTGTACATTCAATTCTTTCATACGAGTCAACATAGAAGATACTTCGTTCATTGAACCTTCAGCTGTTTGTACGAATGAGATACCATCTTGAGTATTACGTTGAGCTTGCTCAAGACCACGGATTTGACCGCGCATGGATTCGGAGATCGATAGACCAGCAGCATCGTCAGCTGCACGGTTAATACGTAGACCGGAAGACAATTTCTCCATGTTCTTGCTTGTTGCAGAAGTGTTAAGACCCATGTTACGGTGTGTGTTCAAAGCTGGTACGTTGTGATTAATAATCATTATATATTTCCTCCCTGAAATGGTTTGTTCCCACATCCATGTGGTATTAGCGTCTTCACAGGTCGGCCGCCCTGAAGATTGTCGCCTTAATATATATATCGACGGTGCATGACTAATTGTTTATAGCTATTTAAGAATTATTAAAAACTTTTTTCATTCCTACAGATATCCTTTTTAATCAGATAAATTATCCATGAGCTTCTGGAGTTGATTCACATCTATTGCAGCCCCTAGATTATTTTGCTGGATCGCTTCAAAGATTTCCTTACGATAAATATCGATTGTTTTAGGTGCCGAAATCCCTAATTTTACAGTATCCGCTTCAACAGAAAGAACGGTAATTTCAATATCATTCTGAATAACGATACTTTCTCCTTTTTTTCGTGATAGAACCAGCATTAATCCTCACCGCCTTCAGAATCTTCTATGCCATTAGACCATAATAATTGTCTTGTAGTGTACGACACATTCTGTAACACAACTTGTTTACCGCTATGTTTCTCGGAATTAATAATAATCGGTGCTAGTAAATTCAATGTCACTTTATTGCGGTTACTATGCCATGTCACAATACATCTGATATTCACTTGTTCGCGGCTTGTAATCTCAATCTCTTCAAGAAGATCATCTGACACGTCAAATTCATAATTGGGGTAGAAATCAAACGGATTTACAACGATAAATGCAACCGATGGATTGTCAACAGAAATTAAGACACTAAATAGTTCATCATATTGTTGAACTGTAAACTCCTTCAATAATTCAAATCCAGGCAGGCCTTTAGGAAAAGTAACTATCTTTAAATCTTGTTGCATATGATGCTTATCTACATTTATATATTTCTCCATATTCTAATCCTCCATAGTTATGAAACAAAAGAGCTATGGATAATAACCACCCATAGCTCTTTTGTTCCCAAATTACTGCAATTTATTACCTCATGTAATCCATTAGACTTGTGGACATCATCGATGCCGATGATTTCAGCGCCGCTTCATATATAGTCTGGGCCGATGTAGCTTGAATCAGCACACTTGCAATGTCAGCATCTTCAACTTTTGATTGTAACGTCGTTAAGTTCAAATTATTATCTGTTAACCGACTCTGTACTAATTCTGCTCTATTCGTCCGCGCTCCAACTTCTGTCTGAGAAGAAAGCATTTTCGTTGTTCTAGATTCAATATTCGTCAACTGAGCACTAACACTAGCAGTATCGCCGCTAGCTAACGCTGCTGAGAGGTCATCTAGCACCTTAAAGACGTTATCCGTATCTTCACTTGTTCCAAAAAAGTCACTTCCAGAGGTGTTCATACGGAAATTAACTCCGTCACCAATTGAGTATTCAACAGCAGCTGTATCTGCATTAATTTTATCATAACTAGTTACTGTATCGGAAAGCTGATAAGGAGCTTGGTCATATTTCTGACCATTAAATATGTATTTCCCCCTTATTTGTGTATTACCGATATCAACTAGGTACCCTTTCAATTCTTTAATTTCTTGATTAATAGCATCTAATCCAGATTGCGGAACTGTACCTGACGCACCTTGGACAGTCAGTTCCTTGACACGTTTCATAACATCACCAGCTTGTGACATAATCGTATCCGTTGTATCCAACCAACCAATTGCAGAATCGACACTCGTCTGATACTGTTCATTGGATGCTAGATCAGATCTATACCGCAGTGCGTACGTTACACCCACTGGATCATCTGAAGGGTTATTTATTTTACGACCCGTAGATGCTTGTTCCTGTAACTTACTCATATTATAATTGTTGCGATTTAGATTATTCAACAACTGTGAATTCATCATGCCAGAAGTAACACGTATAGACATCATTCAACCTCCCTATTAATTACCGACCCACAACTCCGGTACTATTAATCAATTTATTTAACAACTCATCCATAGTCGTCATGAATCTCGAAGCTGCACTATAAGCATGTTGAAATTTAATCATATTACTCATTTCCTCATCTAAAGATACACCGCTAATAGATTGACGACTTGCATCTACTTGATCTGTAAGTAATTGAGCATTCTGCACTTGTCTTCCCACTTCTTTACTTTCGACCCCAATCTGTCCAACGATGGAAGTAAAGTAATCATCAATCGTAGCTGGTTTGGAGAATGCCGTTCCGAAATCAAATTTACCATTCTTTAGTCCCGACATCAGAAGAGCCAAGGAATTATTACCGGCAACGACCTTTTCATCTGTGCCTGTACCATCTGTACGAATAGATGAAGCGATATTGTTAGGATCGTCCTGTATAAGCTGGCTTAATGTAACATTACCCGCTGTAAGAGCTGAACCATCTTTCGAAACAAAAAAATCCCCACCTGCTACTGGCGAATCTCCTGCCAAAGTATAGCCGAGCTTATGCAATCCATTAATACCTTGTACCGTAACTGTTAGGTCACTAGCAACTTTTCTATTGTTGTTCGCATTACTATAAGTGATTCCATTTAATATAGTCCCTTCGGGTACAATAGATCCCGCTGGAATTGTAATCTCAACATCCCCATTAGCTAATGAATTAACTAATTGATTCAACTGATTCTGATAATCCGCTACGTATACATCTCTGGAGTATATCGTTCCATAAGTCTCTCCACTCGTTAACGTGCCTCCCGCATAACCCGCTTGTAGGGTTTCCGGTGTTATCTCCGTTACCGTATCTCCAGTAACTACAACTTGTCCTGCTAGTGTGACTTGGTAGCCATTCTCTAACGGTGTCACTTGAACATTGGCTAGCTTAGATAATTGATCAATAGCATAATCACGTTGATCTCGAAGATCGTTAGCATTGTCTCCTAGACCCTCGATTTTCGCAATATTAGCATTCAAGCCACCCACTTGACTTAACAGTGAATTAATACTTGAAGTCTGCAATGCTAAATTACTCGTCAAGTCAGTCGTTAATTCACTCATCTGAGTACTCATCTGATTAAGTGCATCTGTAAGGGCCAATGTTGTTTCCTTTACAATCTTACGATTGGTGATATCCTGTGGGTCTTGACTGAAGTCAGACCAAGCATCCCAGAAATTATTGATAACCTTAGCTAAACCACTATCTGAAGGCTCGTTAAGTGTTGCTTCTAATTTCTCCAATGTAGAAAACTTAACGTCCCATGCCCCCTGTGACGAACTTTCGTTGCGAAATTGATCATCTAAGAACGATACACGTACACGCTCGATGGATACGAACTCAGATCCTGTTCCCAATTGACCCGGAGCTGTCGATCGCAAAAAGGCAAAAGGCGCCATAGGTATGGATTCCGTCATTTTTACGACTTGACGAGAGTACCCTGCTGTATTAGCGTTTGCTATATTATGGCCTGTTGTGCTCAAGGCTGCCGTTTGGGTGAACAAGCTCCGCTTTGAAGTTTCAATTGAATGAAAAGTTGATGTCATGTGTTCCTCCTCAATTATGCACGCGAATCAAAAACGCCAGGACTGCTTAATCCATGATTTTTGTCAGACGGATGCTGATAGAATGCTTCTTGTTCTGGATAGACTTTTAATGTCTCTATTGAAAAATCTATATAAGATATGGCCTGCTGAATTAGTTGTTGATTGATATCATTAAGTTCTTTTAATTTATTTAAAGTCTCGTTCAAGTGCAAGTGAACCTTATGAAGTCGGCTTTTATCTTCTGGTTCAAATACAAGCCTAGAAAGTTCTTTTAAATTCAGTTTCAAATTTGATTTAATCCCCTTCTCTTTTAAAAAGAGATTTATCGAAGTTGAACGTTCTTCCTCAAGAACCTCTATCTGCTTGACGATCTTAGATTCCTGGTTAACTAAAGAGATGATGCGATCGATCTCATTAGCAATAATAGCCTTTTTCTTGTGTTCTCCGCTTTCGATCAACTTTTGATGCTCGAGATCTAATTCCTTCAACACATTAATGATTCGTTCTATTGCCATCGTATTCACCTAATTCTCGGAATTTTGTTTGAAATACGGCAGTAACTTCTCAGCAAGCTTGCTGCTATCTACTTGGTACGTACCCGATGTCACTTGTTGCTTCAAATCCTGTATTTGTCCAGCACGTTCTGAATTCGAACTACGTTCTGTAGCCTGCAGCATTTCCATCGCTTCGGCTGAGATGGTTACTTCATCTTTACGACGGCTCTTCTTATCTTCATTCTGTCTACCTGCTTCTATATTGCGCTGATAAGAATTTATGGCTCCCACTCGTCCGGTCTCGTTAATTTTCATAACGTTCACCTTCCTATTCTTATTATTAAGGTTCATCCTTGTAATCGTTGAAATTAATAAAAACCGATACCCTTTACTAAGTTTATCGGTCGTCATTGATACTTATTTAATAGCTCATAACGTAATTCACTATTTTTTCCTACTTTTTGTATTTATCGAGCGCACTATAAGCAGCCTTATGATTGTCTCTGTCTTCTCTTGCCTGCTCATTCTTTACAGAATTACTTAATTCCTTCGTCAGACGCGTTCTACAAGAGTTACACATATTACCTTCTTGAATAAAGGCAGTGCCACAAACTTCGCATGGATAACTAAGATTAGGGGCATCAATAACGGAGATCCGCCCTTCTCGTATGAACTTAGTGATCTGTCGTATCGCCACACCTGTCTCCTCGGATAGTTCAGTCATCGTAGCACCTCTGTGATCTCTTAAAAAATCAGAACACAGCTGATACTCACCTTCGATTGCCTTAGTACATTCCGGACATATATCTCTAAAATTCATAGCAAAAAGTTTTCCGCAACGCGGACAATTTCCGAGATTCATTGTTCGCCACTCCCCGTTCCATATAATACATATAACCTTATATTCTAGTATATATAGAATAACGTATCCGAGTATGGTTCGTCTATCTTTTTAGATCGAAGGCCATCGGAATGGAGTGACTTATTGTAACAAAGTATCTAACAATACGCAATGTACCACTACGATCCTCATGAGAACGTTCATGCCAATTCTTACAGTTTTAGTTAGTAGATTGACGTACCCATTTTTGAGGAGCCGCTTTCACAGAAATTAAATGACGAAGGGTTACTGTAGATATGTACGATTTGATTGTTCCAAGTTGATTCGCTGATAGATGTGTCATTTCACGATCGTGCCCAAGTCAGACTATACACCTCCACTGGATGTCCGATTCTTTCTCCGATCTCCTTCAATACGCGTGCACATGCATTAATTGTACTTCCTGTTGTGTAGATATCGTCGATAACAAGAATTCGCAAAGGAATATTGGCGAACGATCTTGGACGTGATAAAAGAATGTTATGTACACTATTCATCATCTCTCTGTCAGTATTAAATACATTCTCCATATCACGAATTCGTTCGCTCCGATTCTTGAAGCTTTGTTTGTTAGTGTGACGTTCCCGTAGTAGTAATTCTTTATATGTAAGATGCATCTTATCGGCTAACCCAACGGCTAACACTTCAGCTTGATTGAATCCTCTTTCCTCGAGACGAATTGAACTTACAGGGACACAGGTAATGATATCGATATTCCATGTTTCAGTTCCTTTATTCTGTCTATATTCATTTCTCATGTTAACTAAAGCCTTCTCTAGCATCATCACGAGTAGCTCACTATACTTCTCATTCCCTCGATATTTATATTGACCCAGCCAATCTCGCATCATGGAATTATAGGCTACCGCACTTCGATTACTTTGAAAATATGTTTCCTTTCCTCCTGTACGGGTACAATCGGGACAACCAATATGCCTTCCACAAATAGAACAACGTGGCTCCCTAATCCACGGGATGGCATCATAACAATGCAAACATACACCTACCTTTAAAGTGGATCTACTCACCATTTTCCCACAAGTGAGGCAATTTACAACTGAGGGTGCAAGTAGTCGATGGAATGGCTCCATCAGTCTATTCCAGTTCATAGTTACCTCCTTGATAGATCAGAATGATTTTTCATAAGTAGCCTCCATAACAAAACAAAATATCTCTTTATTACCATTTCAGCTTACCTCTCACTCACCCTCTCATCCACATTTGAGCAAATAACATGCGCCCTACCTACAATAGTTGCATAAAGTACACCTAGATTCGGCGATTTTACTCTGGAGCTAAGTTTAGTTGCATAACCTACATCTAATTACCTCGAGACCTCAATTTTTCAGGAATATCCAACTTTTAACTGTACCTTGTGCAACTATTTCCAAATTTACACTTTTCCCTCAAATATAAATGTACTTTATGCAACTATTTCTCTCTAATCTCCTTCATTTCTTTTCCTTCTACTTTTAATTCACTTCTACTTCTACTACCTTTTCAACCCCCACTTCAGCCAAAGCGAAAGCGCGGGTTTCTGGCGGGAGTATTCATAAGCAAGCGCAATTTGCCACAGAAATGCCATTCTATGCTGATGATGCTTATCCCTTCATGTGCTTGTTCGTTAAGTAACCACCCTTCTGCGCAATTCGGTTCATTCCTTGGATCTGCGAAACAGCTCTTCTCTGCGAATTCGTCCACTCTGGTGAGGCTAGAAAGACTCTGCCTGCGGGATCATCTTTGGATCTACCAGCACGTCCAGCCATTTGGATAAGAGATGCTTCATCAAAGAGCTCACTATTCGCATCAAGAATAAATACATCGCTTCGTGGTACAGTAACCCCCCTCTCTAGAATCGTTGTTGTGATTAACAATCTAATCTGTGTATCACGAAAACCCAATACCTTCTCCGCCCGCTTCGGGTCTACGGATGAAGTGCCTTCTATGTGAAGCTCAGGTAACACACGGCGCAACAGTGTAACTAATGGATCGATATGGTGAATTCTTGACACGAATAGGAAACATTGTGCTCCTCGTTGAATGGATTGTCTCAAGTTACGTAGAAGCTTCTCTGGAATCTGTTGCTGTTGTAAACATTGACCTACAGTTTTCACATTCAGTCGGCTAGGAACAGGTAGTGGATGTCCATGAAATCTCACAGGTACTTTGGCATGAGGTACTTTTCCGGAAGCCGCCTCCCTCTGTAGTTCACGTGGAGGTGTCGCGGACAGATACACGAACTTGCCATCAGGCTTGCAAGCATACTGCGCTGCATATGCCAACATGGGATCATTATGGAATGGGAACGCATCGATCTCATCGATAATGACAAGATCAAAAGCATAGTAAAAGCGCATTAATTGATGCGTTGTAGCCAAAGTCAACTCCGCAGGCTTCCAGCGTTCCTTGCTTCCTCCATACAATGTAACAAGTTTTACGTCTGGAAAAGCTTTAGCTAATCTAGGAGCGAGTTCCAAGACAACATCCCTCCGTGGTGTTGCGACGAGCACACTCCCGCCAACTTGCAATAAGGAGTTGAGTAATGGGAAAATCATTTCTGTTTTACCCGCTCCCGTAACTGCCCAAAGTAGGAAGCGATCTGGCATGGTATGATCCTGGACCTGATCAGCGGTCGAACGTTTATTCATCGAATGGGCTGAGTCAGCTCGTGATCGTAGCACTTGACGCGTAGCTCCTGCGAAGGCGGGAGCATTAAGGAATCGCAGCGCCGCGCCTGCGGCTGCGCTTTGCGCTGCGCTAAGCCCCCACCGGCCCATGGCCGCGGTGGGGGAACCCCCGGCCGTGCCCCGCACGGCCGGATGCGCTGCTCCGCGAAGCAGCAGCGCACAAGTGCGGCTGCGCCCCATTGCGAGGCATTCCTCGCAATAGGCGCACGCCGCGCTGCCGCACGAGGCGCATGCCGTGCGGCCAAGGGCGACGCTGCCGCAACGTTGGCAGCGGAGGGTTTTGTGGCGGCGATGCAGCCACAAGGCGCCGCGTCGCGGCGAGGAGGCGGCAGGTGCAACGCCTGCGCCGAAGGCAAGCTGGCCCTGAAGATAGGCCAGCTGTGCAGCTGCGAACCAGCCACCTGCCATGTTGGGCGCAACCTCTGCTAATAAAGCATCTACTTCCGATTTCAATAAGGAGCGTCCTTGCATCGACACTGCCAGAACATCTGCCTCTACTCGCAACTCTTGTAGCATTCCATCATACCCTAGATTTCCTGCTATTCGTCTATTCAGCATCCCCTGCATCAGCATTCCATCATGCTCCGGCCTCCCCTTTATTCCATCCCCCAACCTCTCCCATGACATCTCGATCTTCAATTTGCTCTTCTGTTGTTCTCTCTCTACTCTCTCTACTCGCTGCGCTCTACATTCTTCCCCTTGAGTACTTGCATCGTATTTACTTCCTGCATCCCATATCCACATATGGTTCTCATGTACATAAGATTTAGTTGATTTTGAATGAGTCGCCGCCTCTTGTATCTCATCTTCAAGAAGCTGATCGATATACTGCTTCCATTGAGAAAGTTGCCATGTATCCATTCCCCTATCTGTTAACTTCGTCTGTTCCAGCTTCATCGCCCATCCTAGCGGGATCTCCTCAGACAGAAATACCATCCTGGATGAAGTATTATTTACAGTTCTCTCCCACCATATAATATCCACTCTTATATCTAGCGACACCCTAATCCTCCAACTTCCCCTAACTTGAATAGCGTAAATGGATAATTTCACAGCCCTGCTCCTCCCTCACATTGGAACTCTTATTGGAACCATTATTTGATCTCCTTTTGAACGCAAAAAAACACACTTCTCCGGAATCCTCTTCTCGGAAAGTGTGCTTCACACCCGAACACCTATATTATTACTCCCGTCATCAGACAACACCATCACTAACCCTGCACATATGGAATGTGTCTAGCCTCTTGCGGTATTCTCAAATCAATTAATTTAAATTCCTCTAATTCTTCTTGAGTGCCAACATTACTCAGTTCAACTCCAATGTCCCCTGAGCAGACTCTCAACGTTAGATCTAACCCTGAGAAATCACTCATCCGCTGAACTATCCGCACCGTTTCATCACTTGAAGCGTCATCAATAACCAGCAAGTAAACTTCCTTATTTCTAAGATAAGCATACAACCACAGCGCCCGCACATACCATTCTACCTGACTTTCATGGTTACAGGTAATTAGTATATAACGGCTAACCTTATTTTTCCGGTGATCTGCCTTACGTTTATGAGTTATATGATACATCCCATGAATCCAAGCTATGGCTAACCCATAAATGACAGCAACCCATATCAATTGCATAACCACGGAGCTTCACCTCCTTGTATATCAACAATATATGCTGAAATACAAGGCTCGGTGACAAGATAGGAATGTAGTGCCCACACCCATGAAGAGTGGAACGGCCTAATTTGGATTTCTCCCCATCGGCTTCATATCCTTGTTACAGTCTCACCCAACCGTATTTAATAGCATTAATAACCGCTTGTGTACGATCATCTACTTCCATCTTTTGCAGGACACTACTAACATGATTCTTAACAGTCTTCTCACTGATGAAAAGATGTTCAGCAATCATCTTGTTGCTCTTTCCCTCAGACATTAATCGTAATACTTCTGCTTCGCGACGTGTGAGTGGGTTATCATCTCCACCTACGAATTTTACACCAGTATCATTCAATACTCTCTCTCTCATTGCTCCCGCTTCATTAACAAACGTCATTCGACGTAATTGCTGAATTAGATTCCCGGTTACTTTCGGATGAATAAAGGCATAACCTTGATTCACAGAACGAATCGCATTAATAAGAGACTCTGCCTCCATATCCTTCAACAAATAGCCATTAGCACCTTTGCGAAGTGTCTCAAATACATAGCTCTCATCGTCATGAATAGATAGAATAATCACTTTTATGTCAGGAAAAAGCTCTCGAAGCTTCTCCGTTGCTTCCACACCATTCTCCACAGGCATATTAATATCCATGAGTACAACATCTGGTTTATTCTCATTGCAGAACTCAAGCACTTGGATTCCATCACCGCATTCTCCGATGACCTCCATATCATCCTCCATATTCAGAATTCGCTTGAGACCTTCACGAAACAATTGATGATCATCCACCAAGAGTACTTTAATGGATCCTTGTCCCAATTCTCGAATATCCATTCTATCACTCCTCTCTCTTATCTACGTTTGTAGGAATATGAACTATGATCTTCGTTCCTTCATTCACTTTGGAATTGATCTCCATTCTCCCCTCAAGGAGTTCAGCTCTT